>CACXCQ010000036.1 GCA_902766185.1 uncultured Eubacteriales bacterium | reverse complement strand
TCATATGTGCAAGCTGGCGGCTCCGCTGTCTGATTACGTTCCTGAAGGAGTGGAATGTATGGAAATCAGAATCCACGGACTCCTGATCGTTCTGACATAGAAGGAGGTACGTGATGTATTGCATATTAGAGCTTGAACGAAAAGTCGTCAACGCCGGCATCTGCACCGGCTGCGGCGCGTGTCAGGGCATGTGTCCGTACTGGAAATCCTATGAAGGACGTACATTCGTGGATTACGACTGCGACCGCACGGAAGGCCGCTGCAAGTACTTCTGCCCCAGAATGCCGGCGGACCTCGAAGCGCTGCGGGAGAAACTCTTCGGCGCTGACGGATGCGAGATCATTCCCGGGATCGGTCCCTTCCGGTCACTTTATCTGACCCGGGCAGCGGATCCGGAGATCCGCAGGAACGCCCAGCACGGCGGAACCATGACGGCGCTGGTGGAGTTTGCCCTGGCGGAGGGATTCATCGACGCGGCGGTCCTCTCAAAGGCAGGACAGGAGGACGGAACTCTGGACCCGGCGGGAGCGCTGGTGACGGAGCCGGCCGAGGTGAGAAAGTGCAGCGGATCCAGCTTCCAGATCCCGCCCACTCTGGCGGTGCTCAACGAAGCCCTGGCCGCTGACGAATACAAGAAGATCGGCGTGGTCGGGACCCCCTGCAAGACCCTGGCTGTAGCGAAGATGAAGGCGAAGCCCTACGCGGACAACGACAACAACGCGGACAACATCGGCATGGTCTTCGGCCTGTTCTGCGGATGGGGCCTGGACTGGAAGGGCCTGGCGGCCCTGGGTGACGCGTCTCACGTGGACATCCTGCCCAGCAAGTTCCACCGCATGGATATGGACGACCGTCAGGTCGACCTGGACGAGGTCCTGCCTTTGGTCAGAGAGGCCTGCAAGTACTGCGACGACATGACCGCGGAATTCGCGGACCTGTCCGTAGGCGGCGCCAGAAGCACCGAGGGCTGGGACGTGGACAAGGGCTGGAACCAGCTGATCGTCCGGACGAAGAAGGGCGAAGAGCTGGTGAACCTGGCGAAAGAAAAGGGCGTGCTGGAATTCCGGTCCTTCGGCGACGAAGAGGCGGAAGCGGCCGCCATGGATAAGCTGATGAGAGCCTCCGCGTCCAAGAGAGCGAAGGCGCTGAAGGTGAATCCGTAACGATATGATGAAGGAGCTGCGAAAGAAAAGCGTTCTCCTGGCGATCCTGGCCGCGCTGGCCGTGGCGCTCTGCCTGCTGGCGGGCTGCGCCCAGGTGACCGGCGAGTCGGAGACAGAGGAGCCGGCTGAAGGGGAGGGGCAGACCATGTCCGCCGACGCGGAGGACATCAACCTCCGGGATACGGACGGCGGAGGCTGGTCCTATCTCTTCACGTACAAGGGGGAGGACTTCACGGCCATCTACACCTACGACAACTGGTGCGTCTACGATTCCTACAAGATCACCAGCGGCCGGGCCATGAAGAAGATCTGCCAGGCCCTGATCGACGAGCACCCTGTCCACGGAAGCGACTACGAGTCCTTCCGGACGGCCAAGGACATGGCCTACGAGTGGAAGCAGCACAACATCGCTCACGCGGTGCTGCCGGACGACAACCCATGGAAGACGACGACGGGGAATGTGGATTTCGACCCTGAGGATCAGGGAAAGAGCGTACAGGAGCTGTACGAGGACAGGACCGGAGAAGAGTTCAACTTCTCGGATCACTCGGACGATATCAAGCGGTACCTGGAGAGGATATTCGAATAAGCGTAAAAAAGACGGGCCGGCTGCCTTCGGGCAACCGGCTCGTGTCTTTTTTTGCATCTCCGCCTGATCAGGCGCGCTTATTTTTCCCGGCTTCGCAGATACTCCTCCCGGCCCTCTACGTAGAGGTTGCCGCCTTCGGTGTCCAGCACGATGGTCACCGGCAGGTCCTCCACATAGAGCCGGCGCACGGCTTCTGCCCCGAGGTCCGGGAAGGCGATGACCTCCGCGGACTTCACGCACCGGGCCATCACCGCCGCCGCGCCGCCGATGGCCGCGGCGTACACTGCGCCGTTTCGACAGGTAGCATCGGCCACCTCCCGGCTGCGCTGGCCCTTGCCGATCATCATCAGCTGCCCTCTGTCCAGGAGGGCGGGGGCGTAGGCGTCCATGCGGTAGCTGGTGGTGGGACCGGCGGAGCCGATGACCTGGCCCGGCTTGGCCGGGGTGGGTCCCACGTAATAGATGATGGAGTTTTCGATCTCAAAGGGAGGCTCCTCTCCCCGCTCCAGCATTTCCAGGATCCGTTTATGCGCGGCGTCCCGGGCGGTGTAGACCGTCCCCGTGATCAGCACCTGATCGCCGGAGCGCAGGGAACGGATCTTTTCTTTTGTAAAGGGTTCTCTCAGTTTGTATTTCATTACAGGATCACCTCCCTGTGCCGGCTGACGTGGCAGTTGATGTTCACCGCCACCGGAAGCCCGGCGATGTGGGTGGGAGCGGCGAGGATGCTCACCTTCAGGGCGGTGGTCCTTCCGCCGAAGCCCTGGGGCCCGATGCCCAGCGCGTTGATCCGCTCAAGCAGCCGCGCCTCCATCTCCGCGTAGTAGGGGTCCGGGTTCGCCTGATCCAAAGGCACCAGCAGCGCCTGTTTGGCCAGCAGCGGCGCCCGGTTGAAGTTGCCGCCGATCCCTACGCCCACGACGATGGGCGGGCAGGGGTTCGCGCCGGCGGCCTCGCATACGGACACCACGAAATCCTCCACCCCCTGCTGTCCCGCCGAAGGGGGGAGCATCCGGATCTGGCTCATGTTCTCCGAGCCGAAGCCCTTGGGAGCGGCGATGATCTTCACCTGCTGCCCCGGCACGATCCTCACGTTGATGTCCGCCGGCGTATTGTCCTCCGTATTCACCCTGCGCAAAGGATCCCTCACGATGGATTTTCGCAGGAACCCTTCGGTATAGCCCCGGGCCACGCCTTCGTTGATGGCCGTCTCCAGGTCTCCGCCCACCAGGTGGACATCCTGGCCCAGCTCCACGAAAATGCAGGCCATGCCCGTGTCCTGGCACAGGGGGAACACTCCCGCCGAGGCGATTTCGATGTTCTCTTCGATGATGGCCAGTACAGCCTTTGCGCCGGGGTGATCCTCCTCCTCCCGCCGCCGGGCGATACAGGCCCGGGCAGTCTCGTCCAGCTGATGGTTGGCCTCCGTGCAAAGGCTGGCCACCGCCTCCGTGATCTGCTTCACGTCCAGTTCTCTCATGTCATACCTCCCGATAGGGTTATACTATACGGATTTTTTTCGCGAATCAAGTGCGGATGCAGTTTTTGGGGAAATGTGGTACAATGGCTCCATGTCAAAAACGGAAAAGAAAGACGCAAGGAGGAACGGAATGGACTACGGGAAAGCATCCAGTGAACTGCACGAACAATGGGAGGGGAAGATCGAGGTCGTCTCGAGGGTCCCCGTGAACAGCGAGGAGGATCTTTCTCTGGCGTACACCCCCGGGGTGGCGGCGCCCTGCCTGGAGATCCGGGACGACATCGACAAGAGCTACGAGCTGACGAGGCGATGGAACCTCTGCGCGGTGGTGACGGACGGGACCGCGGTGCTGGGACTCGGAGACATCGGGCCGGAGGCGGGAATGCCCGTCATGGAAGGCAAGTGCGTTCTCTTCAAGGCCTTCGGCGATGTGGACGCCTTCCCGCTGTGCATCAAATCCAAGGAAGTGGTGGACATCGTCAGGACTGTGTACATGATCTCCGGCTCCTTCGGTGGCATCAATCTGGAGGACATCTCCGCGCCCCGCTGCTTTGAGATCGAGCGCAGGCTGAAGGAGCTGTGTGACATTCCGATCTTTCACGACGACCAGCACGGCACGGCGGTGATCACTCTGGCAGGGCTCAGCAACGCCCTGAAGATCGTGGGCAAAAAGAAGGAAGACGTCAGGATCGTCACCTCCGGCGCCGGTGCCGCGGCAGTGTCCATCACCAGGCTGCTGCTCTCCGCGGGCTACCGCAACATCGTGATGACCGACCGCAACGGGATCATCTACAAAGACAGGCCGGAGGGCATGAACTGGATCAAGGATGAGATGGCACTGGTCACGAACATCAACGACGAGCGAGGGAGCCTGGCGGACGCCCTGAAGGGTGCCGACGTGTTCATCGGCGTGTCCGCGCCGGGTCTGGTGACCAAGGACATGGTCCGTTCCATGAACCGGGATCCCATCATCTTCGCCTGCGCCAATCCTACGCCGGAGATCTTTCCGGAGGATGCGAAGGCTGCCGGCGCTGCGGTCATCGCTACCGGCAGGTCCGACTTTCCGAACCAGATCAACAACGTGCTGGCCTTCCCGGGCATCTTCCGGGGAACCTTCGATGTACGGGCCAGGACCATCAATGAAGAAATGAAGATCGCCGCGGCCAGAGCTCTGGCGGAGTTCATCCCCGAGGATGAGCTGCGGGCGGACAACATCATTCCCAAGGCGTTCGCGCCGGGCGTCGGCGCGGCCGTCGCGGCTGCCGTCTCGGAAGCGGCGCGGCAGACAGGAGTGGCGAGACTGTGATGAATATTCTGTGCTACGGAGATTCCAATACTTACGGGTACGATCCCGCGGACGGGATGCGTTATCCGCCGGAGGTCCGCTGGCCCTGCGTCCTGCAGCGGCTTTTGCCTCAGGACCGGATCGTGGAGGAGGGCTGCAACGGAAGGACCGCGGCCTTCACCCCGGAGGATGAGCCATGGAAGGACGGCCGCAGCTATCTGCCGGCCTGCCTGAACAGCCACAAGCCTCTGGACCTGGTGATCCTCATGCTGGGCAGCAACGACCTGAAGCGGGTCTTTCGCGCCTCCCCCGAGGACATCGCGGCAGGGATCCACGAGATCCTGGAGACCATCGCCCTCTTCCTGAAGGAAAAGCAGGGCTTCGCGCCCCGGGTGCTGCTCATCGCCCCGCCGGTGCTGCGGGAGGGGATCGAAAGCTCCCCCGCCTCCGACGGATTCGACCGGGACGCCATCGAGCGTTCGGCCAGATTGGCCCCGCTGTTCCGCCGTGAAGCCGAAGCCTTCACCGGATCGGGGCTTCTGCAGTGCGATTTCCTGGACGCCTCCGACTTCATCGAGACCTCGGAGCTGGACAGCCTGCACCTCATGCCGGAGGCCCACGAGACTCTGGCATGCGTCATCGCGGACAGGGTTCGGGAGATGCAGGGAAACTGAGATGCAGGGAAACTGAGATGCAGCGAAACTCAGGAAGGAGAGTAAGACGGATGAACAAGACCGAGATCACCGCGCTTCTGGATGAGCGCGGCGTCGCGTACGAAATATATGAGCACGAACCCATCCACACGGTGGCGGAGTCGGAGAAGCTAGGACTGCCTCACCAGGGAGCGGGAACGAAGAACTTCTTCCTGCGGGACAAGAAGAAGAAAAACTACTTCATCATCACCACGAAGGAAGACAAGCCCGTGGATCTGAAGCAGGTCCGGGAGATCCTGGGAACCACCGCCCTATCCTTCGCCTCCGAGGAAGACCTGGACCGGATGCTGGGAGTGATCTCCGGCGCCGTGGGGCCCTTCGGCGCGCTCAACGACGAAGAGAAGAAAGTAAAGACCTACATCGACCGGGAATTCAGCGAAGGCCTGATGGATGCCCATCCCAATGACAACGCGGCCACCGTGTTCCTCCATGCGGAGGACGTCCTGGATTTGCTGCGGGACTTCGGCTGCACCGCGGAGTACATCGACCTGTAGCGCCGCCGGCGTGCGCTCGTCTCTCCAGCGTGCGCTCGTGTTGATTTTCGATTCTCGTCTGTGAATCCACACGATGGAGGAGAAAATGACCCGTACTTATTTCCAGTTTGAGTGATCCATGTAGATACAGTTCGAGGATTCAGTAATCAACACGGATTCTCCCTGTTTCAATGTTGATTTGAGAAATCCCATGTAAGATCAACACGAGAGCCCCATTCTGGCAAAGGCCACCGGGCCTCCATGATCCAAAAAATGTTGATTCGACGATTGGAGGGGGAGATCTACACGTTGAGGCTGTTCAGGACTGACGCTGCCTATCCACAGCCTCTCCGCGCAGCCGACCAAACGGAAGTTACACTACAACCAGGACGTGAAAAAAACAGTCGCACTGAGATCAATGCGACTGTTTTTGTATGCGTCGGTATTGTGGGAGCCGCCCGCTACTTCATCCGGGCAAGTACTTCGACGACCAGTTCCCAGGTCCTCTGGACGGAGCCGATGTACAGTTTTTCCATGGGGGTGTGGACGTCGTTTACGTCCGGGCCGATGGAAACGCAGTCCAGTCCGGGGATCTTGCCGGCGAAGTAGCCGCATTCCAATCCGGCGTGGATGGCTTCGATGACCATGTCCTTGCCGGTCTGCTCTTTGTAGACTTCGCAGACCAGATCGCGGAGGGGAGATACGGGGGCGTATTCCCAGCCGGGATAGGGACCGTCTCTGCGGGTGCTTCCGCCCAGGGCTTCCGCCTGGCACTGCAGCCGGCGGGCAACCATCTCGGTCTCCGAATCGACGGAGCTGCGGATGCAGAAGACGTATTTCACTGCGGACTCGAGGGTGCGGACCACGCCCAGGCTAAGGGAAGTCTGGGGGAGCTTGTCGATGCCCAGGGTCATCTTCTGGATGCCGTTGGGGGTGCCGATCAGGTAGGCGATGACCTTCCGGCAGGAAGGCGCGTCCATGGGATCGGCGTCCGCTTCCGCGGCGCTGAGCGTCAGCTGGAAGTCCGTGTCCACCTTGAATTCGTGGGCGAAGATCGCCTGATATTCATCGCATACAGCCTGGACCTTCGCTTCGTCCGGGGCGGCGATGACCGCGCCGGCGCTGACGGGGATAACGTTGTCCGCAACGCCGCCTTCCAGGGTCACGATCCTGGCGTCAGCGTTTTCCTGCAGCTCATAAAGCAGCCGGCCCAGAGACTTAACAGCGTTCTCCTGGCCCATGATGATGTCCGTACCGGAGTGGCCGCCACGAAGACCGGAAAGCTTCACGGAGAAGCATTTTCCGTCGTAGGCTTCCCTGCTGAAGGGGATCTCGGCGATGACGTCAACGCCGCCTGCGCAGCCCACGGTCAGGATGCCCTCGTCCTCGGAATCGATGTTGATGAAACGCCTGCCTTTGAGCGGGGAGACATCGATGGCCTCAGCGCCGAACAGACCGCTTTCTTCCTCTGCGGTGAAGACTGCCTCGACACGGGGGTGAGCCAGTGTATCGTCATCGAGGATGGCCAGCATGAAGGCGACAGCAACGCCGTCATCGCCGCCGAGGGTGGTGCCTTCCGCATAGATGACGTCGCCGTCAACGACCAGGTCCAGAGGCTCGGTGGCCATATCCTTCGTGCAGCTCTCTTCCTGGTTGCAGACCATGTCGATGTGACCCTGAAGGATCACGGGTTCGCTGGATTCGTAGCCCGGGGATGCTTCCTTGATGATGATCACATTCCCGATCTCTTCCTGATAGTGCTCCAGATTCCGCTCCTGGGCGAAGCGCACCAGCCAGTCGGTGAGCTGCTGCGTGTTGCCGGAGCCATGGGGGATCTGGCAGATGGTTTCAAAATATCCGAAGACCTTCTCCGGCTGAAGTCCGTTTAATACAGTCATGGGATCAACTCCTTTTCTTGCTTGTTTTTGATTTAGAGAAAAGGCCACGCGCAATGCATGGCCTTTGTCGTCGGGTGCGTGTTTATTAGGTGAACATTAACTGGGCGACCAGCATGATCGCGCCGAAAACGGTGAGTATGCATACCAGCGGCATGGCCAGCTTCAGCCATCTGTCGTAGGTGGTCTCCACGACTTCCAGGGAAGGCATGATGATACCTGTCGGGGTGACGAAGGTGATGATGCCCAGGCCGTAGACGTATGCGGAAACGATCAGTTCTCTGGGGATACCAACGACGTCCGCCAGCGGGGCCATGATCGGAATGGACAGTACCGCCAGTCCGGAGGACGAATTGATGAAGAAGCCCAGGATAACGTATACCAGCATCAGCAGGATAAGGAAAATTGCCGGGGGCAGTCCGGAGACCGCGCCGGAGAGTCCTTCCAGAATGGAGCCGGAGATGTTGCCGTTGTCCAGCAGGATGGTGACCGCACGGGCCACGCCCAGGATCAGGGCAACGCCGACCAGGTCAGCCGCTCCGTTGACGAACTCACGAACCAGGTTCTTTTCGCCGATGCCGCCGACGATACCGATGATGACGCCGGAGACGATGAACAGCTCAGACAGCTCTTCGAACCACCATCCGGGAACCATGATTCCCCAGATCATCACGCCGAAGGTGACGATGAAGAGAAGCAGGCAGATCTTTCTTCTGGTGGTGAACTCCGGAATCGCTTCCAGATCAACAGCGCTGAATTTCTCTGCGATCAGCTCTCTCTGGTCAGCGACCAGGGACAGTTCCGGATTCTTCTTGATCTTGTTGGCGTATCTCATCAGGTAGATAACCGTGATGGCTGCACCGATGATCAGGCCCACGAGACGGAAGCCCAGTCCTGCGTTCATGGTCGTGCCCGCTGCGTAGGAAGCGATACCTACGGAGAACGGGTTGATGGTGGAGAACATGCAGCCGATGGTGGAACCCATGTAGATCGC
>CACXCQ010000035.1 GCA_902766185.1 uncultured Eubacteriales bacterium | reverse complement strand
CTGGGAGATTGCCAGGATCATGATACCGGCGACCATGACGATAGCTCCGATCCAGCCAACGGCCGGGATCATGAAGCCGTCGTGTCCGAAGATGAATCCGCAGACGATCAGGCACCAGAAGGGACCCCAGAACGCGTAGGCGCCGTTACATCCCATACCGAGAGCCGCGCCGCACATGGATGCGCCCTTGTACCAGAACTTGAAGGACCAGGATGAGAACACACCAGCAACGAACAGCATCCACATGGACGGCATGTCAGTCAGGCATGCGGTCAGGACGTGGAAACCGGAACCGATTCCGTCACCACCCATGATGGACAGGATGGAAACCAGAATAATAGCGTTGACCAGGCCGGATGTGCACTGACGGATGATGATGGCGATCTCGGTGTCGACCATGCAGCAGGCATAGCCGCCGACCGCGCCTTCAATACCCCAGCCGACTGCTGCGCAGAACGCTGCGAGACATCCCAGAGCCGCGCCGCCGGAGAAGTCGAGATCCGTCATGGAGGAGGATCCGATCAGAACCGCCGCGCCGAAGCAGATGATGATACCGATGATCATGCCCAGAGTCAGCTTCTGCTTGAATGCGAACTTACCGATGATCGCGCCGATAGCCGCGTTCAGTGCCGCGATCGGAACGATGATTGAGCCCGCCATCTGAAGACCGATAACGTATGCGGTGGATGCCAGCGGGCCGCCGATGATCGCTGCGATGATCAGGATCCTTCCGGGCTTGGTGCTCAGGGTCCGCTTGAAGTCACCCAGTCTGCCGATGCAGCCGCCATAGAACAGGGACCACACTGCAGAGCCCAAGTCTACGCAGGCAGCGCCGATCGCGCTGACGGTGTAGACGATGAAGAAGGCAGAGACGCCGGCTGCGACACCGGTGGGAACCTCTGCGTAGATGTCGTTCCAGACACCGTGCATCATACCTTCAGTCATGAAGGATGTGTAACCGCCGTAGAGGAAGCCTGAGAAGATGGCAATGAACAGACCTTTCTTCCAGAAGGCTTTATCTCTGGCGACTTTTACTGCTACTGCATTCGGTGCAGGAGCATTTTGCAAGTTTTCCATAGATTCACCTCTTGTCATTAGATATAGTAGATAATAACTCGAATAAATTATAACCTTGACGTAAGGTTAAGGTCAACGTGTTTTTGCCGTGTCGAAGAGCCAAACCATTCCCTTAGGGCACCCTTGATAGATACTGTGTGTTCCGCAAGATTGTACAATTTTCCCCGAAAAGTACTGAAATTACAGGGTTCGGGAATGTGGAAAAAAGTTCAAATAAAAAGAGGATTTTGGAAATCCCCTTCGATCAGCCTTGCCGTAGACAGCAAAGTTATCTGAAAATTATTTTTCTGCTCTCCGGCGCGCGATGCCGGAAACTCAGGATTCTGCGTCGCTTTTGAGGTTCATGCCCACGATACCGATGATGACCAGGATCAGTCCGATGACATCCGCCGTGTTCAGCGGGTGATGGTTGACCGCTACCGACAGGAAGGCGGTGAAGACGATGACCACACCGGACCAGACGGCAAATCCCACTGCCAGGTTGATCACCTTCAGACATTTGCCGAAGCAGGCGTAGCAGAGACCGATGGTCACGATGCAGACGGCGGTCGGCAGGGGAGCGGTGAAGCCCTCGCAGGCGTTCAGGGCAACGATGCCGATCTGTTCCAGGAGGATGCAGATGATGAAGTAGATATATGCGGTGCGCTTACTCATGATATGACCTCCTCCTTCACATAGTTCCGAACAGATGAATGATAACCAGACCAAGTGCGATCAGCATGGCAAAGAATATGCTGAGCTTTGAAACCTTCTGACGAAAGTAGAGAACCGAGATCAGAGTGGACGCGATGATTCCGATCCCCGCCCAGATGGCGTACGCGATGCTGATGTTTAAATACAGCAGCGCTCTGGAAAGAATGAAATAGTTCAGCAGGGCGAAAAAGATGCCAAGCCCCGACTGGACCGGTCTGGTCAGCCCGTCCGATGCGGTGAGCAGCGAACAGGACAGTAGATTGAAGGCGATGCACAGCGCCAGACAGATATAAGCGAGGATCATTATCGCTCCTTCCCGCAGGGATCACCTGCGATAGGCAAAAGGATCTCGGTAACGTATTTCTCCGGGGATACCACGGAGTAGGTGTCCAGTACCTGTCGTTCCATGCAGCTGCCCTGCAGGGGGAGCTGATGCTCCGCCGCCCAGTTCAGCATCCGTTCATAGGTCTCCCGGATATTGCCCATGGGTCCGATGTGATAGCAGGTCACTGCTGTAAAGCCGCCATACCGAAGGGTATCGTCCCTCTCGGGGGCTTCCGGGAAGACGGTCTGCAGCAGTGTGATATCTTCTATGCTTCCATCGAGTCGCTTTTCGAAGGAGTCATAAAGAACATGGAAGGTGCCTACTGCTTCCATCATGGAGCGGCCTTCCGTCCTCGATCGGATCAGATACGAGGTCTCCAGGAAAGCTTCCGTGCGTTCCTCATCGCTTTGTGGCCTGTGGCGGAAGGAGTAGTAGGGCTGTTCCTCGATATACCGGGTGCGTACTGATGTGTCCCGGTGCTCAAGCACGTGGGCTCCTTCGATGAGAATAGAGCGCCAGGCTTTGAGGCTGGCCAGCCTTTGCTCCTGGAAAAGAATCTGCTCCTCTGTCTCGGCGATCTGAAAAAGGAAGTGGTCCTTCAGGATGCTGAGGTCGTCCTTGCGGAGCATTTCCCGGATGGTGGACAGGGCGAATCCTTCCTCCAGCAGATAACGGATGGTCTGGATCTGCCGCATGGTATCGTAGCTATAGTATCGGTAGTGATTCTCTTTATCTACCCGGTCCGGCCGGATCAGGCCGTTTTTCTCATAGAACCGCAGCGTGCGTGTGGATACGCCGCAGATCTCCGCGGTTTTGCCAATGGGGAAGAGTGTCGGTTCATATTTATTTCCCATATCAGGCCCAGTCCTTCAGTCCTTTTCGCTGGTTCTCCATGACCTTGTCCATGTCCAAAGGCTGTTTCGGCTCCAGCAGATAATCTCTGAGTTCGTCCACACCCTCACCGGTGATGCTGTCCACAGGAAAGATCCTCTCACAGCCGGCCTCCGAAAGCCACTGCCAGACCATGGGCACGTTGGCATTGGGAGCGTTGATCTTGGTGATGATCCCGATCATGGGCCGGTTGACCACGCCGTTGATGGCGGGGTCGAAGAGGTTATAAGGTTCGTCCGCGCCGCACAGCAGCCCGACGACATCTGAATCGAATGAAAAAATGCCCAGCGCCATGGCCAGGGTCTTGGTTTCTGCGTATTCTCCCGGCGTGTCGATGGTGATGTCCCAGGTCTTGACATACTGGGTCTTCACGTAATGGGCAGGTTCTCCCTTGAGAGCCTGCGTCAGAGTAGTTTTGCCGGCCTCCGAGCGGCCGCAGAGAAAGAGTTTGCGCATATCGCTTCTCCTCACTCGTGGGAGATAGGGCATACGGTGTAGCCCAGTTCATCACGAAAGTATCGGCAGTTTTCGCGGATCGCGCTGTCCACCTCGGCACGGGGGCCGGTGATGATCAGCGAGCCGCTGAAGCGGTCCATGAAACCAATGTCGATATCCCCCCACTTCACGGCGATGTCCGCAGAGATCACCACGGACTCTGCGGGATGGATGTGCAGAATCCCGATGGACCGGCCGGTGGGGTCCTCGCCTTCGTGAAAGCCGATGTCGAGTCCCAGATTCTTGTAGACACTGTAATCGGAGGTTCCGATGACGTGGGCGAGGGTGATCTCTTTGCCGGAGACCATAGGGGAAATGACCCGCACCTGCCCGCCGCTGGCGTGGCGCAGGGCCTCCTGCATGAGGTTTTCGAGGGCGGCTCGGTTGCTCTCCCTGTTGTTCGCGTTTGCCTTAAGGCCCATGGGCTCCCCCCTGTTTCTGTAATCTGCTGAGATATTGCCAGTGATATTAATGAAGGCAATTTCAGAGGAAATTGCCATTGCGTCGAGTCCTGTATGAAATGATGGCTGCGCCATGCTCCGCGCCGTGTCCGTTACCGCCTGGTGATGGGGCAGACGACGTAGTGCAGAACATTGCTGAAGTAGTTCACGATCTCTTCGATGGCGGTAGTGACTTCGGCGATCTCTCCGGTGATGATCAGTGTACCGCTGAAACGGTCCGCGAAGCCCAGGTACACATTGCCGCTCTTTACGGCGATGTCAGAAGCGATGACAGCAGACTCCGGCGGGGTCAGATTCATGATCCCGATGGCGGAGGTGCGGTAATCGATATCCGGGTTCAGTCCCAGCTTCTGGTAGACGATGGGAAGAGGGCCGCCGATGATGTGGGCCAGGGTGATCTCCTTGCCCGCAACCAGCTCCTGTACGATCCGCATCTGTCCGGAGCCGCCCTGATGTCCTTGGTTCATATCCATATGTTTGATCTCCCCTGGCCAGCCTTTGCGCCGGCACCGGTCCGGTAACTTCTGCGATATCCGTTCGTGCTCCCGGCTGCGTCCGGCATCCGCCGGTCAGTTCCGGAGCATTGTATACATATCAACAATACCGCAAAAACGTGAGAACGTCAAACGATTTTGAACTGGAATTTTTTGAAAGGATTCCCCTTAGGGGAATGTTTGAGGCCGGATTGGAAATGATACCCTGTTTTTTTATGGGTATTGCAAATCGGCGGGGGAGCATGAAAAGGGAGCATGAACGTTCAAAAAAAGCCAATTGTCAGAAAACTTCGGAGCAAGGCGATGAAACGTTGGTGCTCCCCAAAAATGAACTGTTGACATGACGTTAAGAGGAACTTGTAAAATGAATATGACTATTTGTCACCTTTTTTAAGCTGTCAATTATATTGATCTGAAAGCAAACGTATATAGAAAGGAGTTAGTCAAATGCCTAGATTTTATGGGAGAGAAGCCGTCGGTTTCATCGAAACGATCGGAATGGTCCCTGCGCTTGATGCATGCGACAAGATGCTGAAGGCAGCAGAGGTCGAGCTGGTTTCCTACGAGAATATCGGCTCCACTCTGGTCACCATCATCGTTACCGGCGACGTAGCTGCATGCAAGGCATCTGTAGAAGCAGGCGCAAAGGCAGCAGCGGCCATCGGCACACTGACAGCGCAGAATGTCATTCCCAGACCGATCCCGGAAGTGGGAGACATTGTATCCTGTCATGATGTAGACATCTACTAAGCCGGTTGAACATCAGCCATCATTAATTATTGAACGAAAGGAAGATAAACAAATGGCAAGTGGAAGAAGCGGAAGAGCATTAGGGATGATCGAGACCTTCGGACTGGTATTCATCTGCCAGGCTGCTGACGCGATGGTCAAGGCCGCTGAGGTTGAGTTCGTCGGATACGAGAACACAGCATCCGGCTATATCTCGGTTCTGGTCAGAGGCGATGTGGGAGCATGCAAGTCTGCCGTAGAAGCCGGCGTTCAGGCCGTAGCGGATATGGGAGCCGAGGTCTACAGTTCCTGCGTCATCGCGACGCCCCATCCCGCTCTCGAGAAAATCATCGAGAGATACACATTAGATAAGCTGTTACCCTACTAGGCACGGTCCGCAGGCGGAGGGAGTGATTACAAATGTATATAATCGATAACGATCTTCTCTCCATCCAGGAAGCACGTATTCTGGCAGAAGACGCTCACCGCGCCCAGCAGGATCTGGCGCTGTACACCCAGGAAAGGCTGGACAACATCGTGGAGGCGATCGCGGACGCGGTGCTGCCCCATGCTGAGGAACTGGCGGTTCTGTCGGCGGATGAAACGGATTTCGGCAACTGGAAGGATAAGTACGCAAAGAACCATTTTGTGTGCACCTATCTGCGGGAGCAGCTGCGCGGCAGACGCTGCGTTGGCGTGATGAAGGATGATCCCGGCAAGGGTCTGGTGGATATCGGAGTTCCCATGGGAGTCATCGCGGCCCTTTGTCCGGCCACGAGTCCTGTGTCTACCACCATCTACAAATCCCTGATCGCGGTGAAGTCCGGCAACGCCATCGTGTTCTCCCCCCATCCCCGGGCGAAGGAGACCATCGGCAAGGCGCTGGATATCATCATCGAGGCAGCGGAGGCGGCGGGCCTTCCTGAGGGAGCCATCAGCTACATGCATACGGTGACCGCCAGCGGCACCATCGAGCTGATGAACCATGAGCAGACAGCCATGATCCTCAACACCGGCGTGCCTGGCATGCTGAAGGCGGCGCAGGACTCCAACAAGCCCCTGATCTACGGCGGCGCGGGAAACGGTCCGGTGTTCATCGAGCGCACCGCGGACATCAAGCAGGCGGTGGGCGACATCATCGCCAGCAAGACCTTCGACTTTGGTCTTTTGCCCGCGGCAGAGCAGACCATCGTGGTGGATGCTCCCATTGCGGATGAAGTGAAGGAAGAATTCCGGCGCAACCACGCCTGGTTCATGAGCGGAGAGGAATCCCGGCAGCTGGCAAGAATCATCTTCCAGCCGGACGGGAGCGCCAACGAAGCCCTCATCGGCATCCCGGCAGAGAAGCTGGCCGCAAAGGCAGGCTTCAAGGTTCCGGAAGGAACGGTGCTGCTGATCTCGGAGGAGAAATTCGCGTCCAACACGAATCCCTATACCAGAGAGAAGCTGGGTCCTGTGATGGCGTACTTCGTGGAAGAGGACTGGATGCATGCCTGCGAGAAATGCATCGAACTGCTCCTGACCCTGAAGCAGGGGCACACGCTGGTGATCCATTCCCGGTCTGAGAACGTGATCCGGGAATTCGCCCTGAAAAAACCCGTAGGAAGGGTGCTGGTGAATACCCCGGCCACCTTCGGGAGCATGGGCGCAACCACGAATCTGATGCCGGCCATGACGCTGGGCAGCGGAACGGCAGGATACGGCATCACCTCCGACAACGTATCGCCGGAGAATCTGATCTATGTACGAAAAGTCGGTTTCGGCATCCGGGACATGCAGACAGTGGATGCCCAGATGTTCGGACGAACAGCACTGACGGATCGGCCGTCGCAGAGTGCAGAGGATCTGCACCACAAGGATGAAGTACAGAGCGTGCAGGATGTGCTCAGATACATCATCAACAACATCGACGGTTTGAAGGATAAATAAGAACAACAACCTTATAGGAAAGGAGAAGAACATTGGATATTCGTGAATTTTCAGACAAGCTGGCAGAAGCCACGAAAGACATGTCTCCTGAGGAAAGAGAAGCCCTCAAGAGGATGTTTGAAGGAGTAACGAGCAATATCGCACAGCGGGATGGCGGCCAGAAATGGACCTGCTCCGTATGCGGTTATACCTATGAAGGCCCTGCTGCTCCTGCGAAGTGCCCCACCTGCGGCGTTGGCGCGGACAAGTTCTACAGCGGCGCGGCACCGGCACCTGCTCCGGCTGCAGCTCCTGCGGCAGCGGTCGCACCGACAGATCCGGGTTGGCAGCCTGATGGCCCCACGCCCAGAATCCTGGCGCTGAAGGACAACTACCGGAAACAGGTTCCCTCTATCTCCACTTATCGTGCGAGAGCGGTTACGGAGGTTACCAAGGAGCATCCGGGAATGCCGAAGATCATCCTGAGAGCAAAGGCATTCAGAAGATGCTGCGAGACAGCTCCGCTGATCATCCAGGATCACGAGCTGATCGTCGGCAACCCCACCGGCGGCCCCCGTGTGGGAGCATTCTCCCCGGACATCGCCTGGGAGTGGATGGAAGATGAACTGGAGACCATCGGCAACAGACCGCAGGATCCGTTCTTCATCTCCGAAGAAGACAAGAGATATATCAGGGATGAGCTGATCTCCTTCTGGAGAGGCAAGTCCGTTGCGGAGCACTGCTATGACCAGTACAGAGAGTGCGGCGGCTGGGAGCTGTCCGGAGAATCCTACGTTTCCGACTGTTCCTACCACGCAGAGAACGGCGGCGGCGACTCCAACCCGGGTTATGACGTCATCCTGATGAAGAAGGGTATGCAGGACATCCAGGACGAGGCTAAGGCACACCTGGCTGAGCTGGATTACGCGAACCCCGAAGATATCGATAAGATCTATTTCTACAAGGGCGTCATCGACACCACCGAAGGCGTCATGATCTATGCCAGAAGAATGTCTGAGTACGCTGCACAGCTGGCGGCTCAGTGCAACGATCCTGTTCGTAAGCAGGAACTGATGAGAATTTCCGAGGTCAACCTGAAGGTTCCCGCGAGAAAGCCGGAGAACTTCTGGGAAGCGATCCAGTCCGTATGGACCATCGAGTCCCTGCTGCCGGTCGAAGAGAATCAGACCGGTATGTCCATCGGCCGTGTTGACCAGTACATGTATCCGTTCTACAAGGCTGACATCGAGTCCGGCAGAATGACGCAGTACCAGGCATTT
>CACXCQ010000034.1 GCA_902766185.1 uncultured Eubacteriales bacterium | reverse complement strand
TAAACTATCAGTGCTTAAGATAAAAAATCCAACAGCGAATCACCACCATATTGCAGTCGGGGACGCTTAATGCAAGCAGACTACAAGTTAAGGCCGCAACAGTCATTAAACGATAACCGTTACAGTATTTCTGATGATCCGAAAGCGAAGGCAGGCTTCAAGTGGTTGGAAACCTGTCTTTTTATGTTCTATTGGGTTAGAAACCGGCAATCCAGGAAGAGTGTGCGTACAGCAGAACACGGGAGACATTATGAGAAGAGAACTGAGGATCACATTAGCAGCATTGTTTATCACCGCACTTAGCGTGATTCCAATGACAGCCTTTGCGAATGAGAACGCGGCGGCGGAATACGGCGGCGTGACGTACGAGACGGTGCAGGACGCGCTTGACGCGGCGACGGAGGGCGGCGAGGTCAAGCTCCTGAAGGATGTCAGCGAGAAGATCGTTTTCAAACACAGCGGGACGGAGCTGGATCTGTGCGAGCATACCGTGACGATCCCGAATAAGGACGGCGGCATTTCCATCCGGAGAACGGGATCCCAGGAGGCCATCAAAAACGTGACGCTGCGGAACGGCACTGTCACCGGTGAAAACACTACCCGTTGGGTCGACGTGAACAACGCGGAGAATTTTACGCTGAAGGACCTGGATTTTCATGATATGAACATTATCAACGGCAGCGATGGGATCTCGGTCAACTATTCATCCGGGACCATGGAAGACTGTCACGTGGAAAACTGCACCGGAAGCAATAATGCCAGTATCATCGTTGCCATTTCCTCTGCAGTGATGACGATGACGGACTGCACGATCAAAGGCTGTACCGACATACAGCAGCCGGTAGAAGCCGTATATAATTCGTTTTACAATACTTCATCCACGCTGACCATGAACGGCTGCCGCATCTCAGGAAACTCCGGCACATACACCGGAGGCATCTATTCAAAGGGCAGCGGGAAGAATCCGGCGTACTGGTCGGTGATCACCCTGAACGACACCGTGATCACGGACAATTCGGTGACATGGAAGTCGTACTGCGCCGGCGGCATGGCCATGGTTCGCACAAAGCTCAGAATGGAAGACAGCGCGATCTATGGCAATCACATTCCGAAGGATGCGGACGTAACCAATTCCGGCGCGGATATCTATGTGTACAAAGGCTGGACGAACATGCTTTTCCCGGCACCTGCGGATATGTGTGACGGCGAAGCGGACTTCGATGGCTATCTCTGGTACGACAGTATCGGCGGGCAGTGGTTCGATGGTGAAGTCAGCTACACCTACAACAACCTGACGAAGCCCATGGGTCTTGAACTTCGCACAGAGCCTATCAGGGTCGCGGTCAATATGCGGACCGAAGAACAGTACATCACACTGGCGGATGCTGTCGAAGCGGCACAAGCCGGCGACGCGATCAAGCTGTGCGCTGAAGAGAATGGCGGAGCCAGAACGGTAACCGTATCTTCGGAAATCCCGGTCAGCAAGAATCTGACCTTCGACCTGAACGGCCATCATCTCAGTGCAGCCAGCTCCAGCGGGAAGCTGATAAAAGTTGCTGCGGGTGCCAAACTCGCGATCATCGGGGGAAAAACCAGCGATGAGGGAGAGACAAAAGCCAGCGTGATCGATGGCGCCGTTGAAAACCAGGGAGAGCTGGAACTGAAAGGGGCGATCACGCTGAAGGACAAGCTCCAGCACAGGGGAGCCAGGCTGTTTTTGACAGGCAGCTACGATGAGGCCTCTGTCGCGCTGGACAAAGACAGGTTCATCGAAACCGATTCAGAGGGGAGCATCAAAAAGCTCAAAGTATATATTCAGGATACGAATCAGAGGAACGCGCTCAACGACCGCAATACGGACAGTGAGGATCTGCTCATCGTCAGGGGCGGACCGGCTGCGCTGGCGGACGTTACGATCACGCCGAACATCGACAATCCGTTTGTCCGCCGCGTTCATCTGACCGAAGGCGAGAAAGGGGAGGGACTCTATCTCGTCGACCGCGTCCCTGTGGGCGTATATCTCGATGGGAATAACGGCGATGATGCGGCTTCCGGAACCGTGTCCGCTCCGGTCAGGACCTTTGCCAAAGCCAAGGAGCTGCTGACCGGGATGCTGGAAGAGGGCAAAACTGCGGACGGCATCTACGTTATGGGAACCGTTTCGGTGGCGGACACAGAGGAGTGGTCCCTGCCCGAAGACACCGCGCTGTTCCGTTACGAAAACATGAAGAACGAGCTGGTCAAGGTGACCGGAAACCTGACGCTGAAGGACATCACCATGGACGGCTTTTCCGAGGGCGATATCTCCTCCGGCTCTCCGCTGATCAACGTGGACGGGGGAACGCTTACGCTCAATGAGGGGGCGGTCCTGCGCAACAACGTCAATACGTCTTATTCAGCCTTGAATAATATGGCGAAGACCGGCGGCGGCATCGTGGGACAAAACGAGGCTTCCATCATCATCGATGGCGGCGCAGTGGCCGGAAATGAAGCCGGAGCCGGCGGCGGCATTGGCCTGTACACCGGCGCGTCGCTTACCATGAGCGCAGGCGAGATCTCGCAAAACCAGGCCCTCGACAAGTATCACGATGGCGAGAGCAAAGCCGTTGGCGGCGGTGTATTCCTGGCCGGAAAAACTTCCATGTCCCTTTCCGGCGGAACGATCTCCCAGAACCATTCCGACTATAACGGCGGAGGCATCTGCCTCGGCGGATATACAACACAAACCATTAATGAAGATATGTCGCGGAACATCAAGCTGACCATGACCGGCGGCGTGATCGATGGCAATTACGCCAAAACATGCGGCGGCGGAGTGTATGTTCAGGTCAGCGGAGAGGCGGAGATCACAGGAGGTACCATCAGCAACAATAGAGCGATGGGCAAAGACGGACGGGTCTATCCCGGAGGCGGCATCTACGTAAATGGCTGGACATCGGCGTCGTACGGTTCATCAAAAAGAGAACTGAAAGCGCCCAGCGGTCTTCTTCACTTATACAAAGTCGAGATCACCGACAACGAAGCGAAAGAGGCCGGCGGCGGCATAGGCTGCTGCCCGTCATCAGACGCTGATGTCGACCTGAAGAACGGATCCGTCATCTACGAAAATACTGCCCCCAAGGGTGCGGATATCTACGCGTTGATCAGTGATCCGCGCGTTCCGGACAGCACAGTTTACGCCCTGACCAACCCCAGCGCAACAATACTGCGCCTGTCGGAGTACATGCTGAACGGAGCTCCGTACAACTGGAAGGACGATGACGGAAACCCGATCAATAACAAAACCTTGCAGGGGGTCCGTGCGATCGCGGCGCACACGGATAAAGGCTCCGGGGATCCGGATATCGAAGAATCCCGGAAGCTCAGCAAGGTCCTCATCACCGGAAATTACTCCGCCTCCAGAGGCGGCGGGATAGGATCCAACGGTGAGGTGAAGATCGGTGAAACGGAGTACACGAAAGTGAGCATTCCCGTTGAGAAAAAATGGGATGACAAGAATTATGAGGAGAACCGGCCTGCGCAGATCCGCGTCCTGCTTTTGCGCAATGACGAAGTGGTTTCTTCGCAGCTGATCACGCCGGATGAAGATGGCAACTGGAACTACACCTTCAGGAACCAGCCGAAGTATCCCTTCGATGAAAACGGCAAGGAGGATACAGCGAATCCGTATACCTATACGGTCAAGGAAGACATGACGTATGCGGATAAGGACGGCAAGACACTGGACAAGGTCTACGCATGCACCGTGACCGGCGACATGGAGAAAGGCTTCGTCATGACCAATAAGCCGGACCTGGCGAACATCTCCGGCAAGAAGACCTGGAAAGACGCGGGGAATAAGGACAGGATCAGACCGGAGAGCATCACCGTCAACCTGATCGCCGACGGCGACGAAGAAAACCCGGTGAAGACCGAGACGGTAGAGGCCGGAGAAGACGGCACATGGTCCTTCGCCTTCAACGATCTGCCGAAGTACAACGACAATGGCGAAGAAATCGTCTACACCGTTACGGAGGAGGAAGTGGAAGGATACGAGACCGTGATCGAAGGCGACGCGCAGGAAGGCTTCGAGATCATCAACAGCCACGAACCGCCGGAAGAGACCACAACAAGGCCGACGGAACCTACGGAGCCGACTGAGCCCACCACAACGACGGAGCCCACGGAACCTACGGAACCGACCGAGCCGACCGAGCCCACTACAACGACCGAGCCAACGGAACCCACATTCGAGGTGCGCGAGGAACCCACGACAACGACCGAGCCCACCACGACGACTGACCCCACGGAGCCAACATTCGTGGTGCGGGAAGAGCCCGACGAAACGACCACCAGACCAACCACGACCACCAGGCTGACGACGACCGAGAGGCCGCCCGAGACAACGAAGCGAAGCGATGAGCCGACAACGACCAGGGCACACCACGGTCACTCATCCTCTACCGGAGACTCCAGCAGGATCGGCCTTGTGGCAGTTCTGGGCATCATCTCCCTCATCGGAGCAGCTGTCGTCATCCTCGGAAGAAGACGGCAAAGAAACTGACATAAAGAATTGACATAAGGAATTGACAGATAGCATCAGCAGCGGATAAAATGCAGGTGTAGAAGAGACGGTGAAGCCATGAAAAAGAAAAACCAACTGATAGCTTCAATAATGATCGCGACCTGCTTTTGCATGATGCCGTTGTTGTGCTATGCGCTGGATGAGGAGGAGGACCGGTTTTCGGATCGGCCGCGAGTGGATGGCAAGGCGGTGGAGACGACTTCGGATCCGCTGGAGGTCGCCGAGCATATCGATGAGCACTGGGAAGAAGGCACCTATCGGGAAGGCGGCTCCGATTATCAGCTGGAGAGGATCATCGTTCGCACGGAGGGCGATATCGCGGACAGCTGCGGCGCGGAAGACGCGATCCACAACAACAGGACTGACGAATACATTCTGGAATACGATTCGATCCGCGACACGAAGGACGCATACGCTGCCCTGACGGAGGAATACGGCGAAGAAAACGTCATGCTGGACACCCTGATCAGCATCCAGAACGCTGCTGTGCTGGGCAGCAGCCACAAAAACATCTGCGTGGACTGGGGGACTCACCTGATGGGACTGGATAGTCTCAAGGAAGAATCCATGGTGGATCACAAGGTGGTCGCGCCCAAGCATGAGACGGTGGCGATCCTGGATACGGGGATCAACGCGAAGCATGTGATGTTTCGGGACCGCGTGATCCTTCCGTCCAGCAAGAGCTTCATCCCCTCCGAATCCGCCCTGAAGGACGACCACGGACATGGAACTTCTGTGGCGGGTATTATTGCGGATGCCACCTGCAGACACGTGGACTTTCTCGTTCTGAAGGTCATGGACAAAAACGGCCAGGGTGGCATGTATAACGTGATCAGAGGCATCGACTACGCTGCGGAACACGGTGCAGGGGTCATCAATCTGAGCATCGGTGTCGACGGCATCAAGCCGGATTCCGTCGCCTATAACCTCATGGAGGCATCCCTGGAGAAGGCCAGGGCGAAGGGCGCGGTGATCGTGACAGCCGCCGGAAACGGGGACGGCGCTCCGGGAAAGGACCTCGATAAGGTGTACTCCTATCCTGCCTACAGCCCCAACACCATCGCGGTGGGAGCCATCGACCGGAATCTGAAACGGGCTTCCTTCTCCTACTACGGGAAGAGCCTGGACTTCGTCGCACCGGGCAAGAGCGTCCGCAGCGCGTGGAAGGGCAACGCTTCCAGTTACAGGAAAGTCAGCGGAACGTCCATGGCGGCGCCGGAGATCAGCGCGGCGGCCATCATGGTGAAGGTGGAGCACTCCAGCTATGACAGCGATGAGATCCTCGAGGTCCTGCTGGAGGATTCTGTGGATATCGGGCCCAAAGGCAGGGATAGGTATTATGGCAACGGCTACGTGAAGATGAAAAGCACATCGTATACAGCCGTGCACCAGACGCTGCTGGGCGGGGCGGTGATCGATGCGGAAGCGCACAGGTCCGCCGTGGATCCGGTGAAGCTCAAGCGGCTCTCCGGAAGCAAGGGAGTGGTCAGAGTCGTCTGGTCCAAAGGCAGGAACATCAACGGTTATCAGGTCCGTTTCAGCAAAAAGAAATCCATGGTGAACCCGAAGATCAAGACCGTAACCAACCCGTCGAAGACACGTCTTGCGGTGAAAGGTCTGAGAGGCAGCAGGACCTGGTATGTCCAGGTGCGCTGCTATAAGAAGGTAGACGGCGAGGTCTACTGCAGCAAGTGGTCCGGGAAGAAAAAAGTACGGATCTACTGATTCCAGAACAGAGAAAGCAGCATATCGTGCAGATCCTGCAGGTTGCGCTGCTTTTTTTTATGGGAAAAAAGGTCTGCGGCAGCGGCCTCCTCCTCCGGGCTCATCTTCGTGTCCCGTACCTGCGGGGGAGTGTGGTGATCGTGGTCGTGTCCTTCCTCGTGGGTATGGGCCAGATGCTGATTTGAGGCGCCCATGCCGAAGATCAGTTCCAGAATGTGGACCGCGTCAAAGCCCTGCTTCTTCATAGCGTTGCGCACGTCGATGCTGCTGGTGAGGAAGGGGACCTTCGCCAGATCCTGCGCAGAGAGGGCCGCGGGCTCGCTCATTCCTGCTTCGCCTGATCTGCCGGACGGAGCCGCGCCGTCATACACCACTGCGCCCATGTTCTCCGCCAGCTCCCGGACAGCATCGCCGAAACCGTACTGCGCCGGCTCCGACAGCCGGTAAAGCTCACGGCTGCAACCTCCGCTGATGTTATGCTTCAGCAGCAGATCATAAAGGGAGACCGTCGGGATCTCCGTCAGGATCCCGCGGAAGAATTTCATGTCCTCCGGCGTGGTGATGATCATGGTGGGTTTGCCCAGCCTGCGCCAGCGGGTCAGGAGCCGCTCGGACCATTTGCGGTTCAGCAGGGGATCCGCGCCGTCCCGCCCCGGATAGAGGAACATGGCCGTGTCGGGATACTGGTGCAGGATCGAATCGTAGAGCAGCACGACGAGCTGGGGCTCCGACTGCGCCAGCGCCGTCCCCGGGAAGAGCGCGTAGCGGCACTCGTCCAAAGGCTGGCCGGCGGACGGATCCAGCGGCATGCGAATCAGTGTATGGGCTTCATTCTGAAATGTATCGTTCTGAAATGTATCGTCTTTCGTCAAAGATGTGTCCTCCTCAGGTGTCCGGCAAAGGCAGTGCCCTCAGGCATCTTCCGCGATTTCCCGCACGGCGTCGATAAAGGCTTCGATCTCCTCATCGGTGGTGAAGAGCCCCGGGCTGACCCGGACGGTCCCGTTCAGCTCGAAAGTGCCCAGAAGCCGGTGCGTGTCCGGCGCGCACTGCAGCCCGGAACGCACGGAGATATTGTAGTAGGTCTCCAGGATCATGGCCACATCTGCGCAGTCCATGTTGTCGATGTTAAAGGAAACTGCCGCAGCCCGGGGACCATCGACAGGGCCGTAGATGGTGACGCCTGGGATGGAGGACAGGGAGCTGATCAGCTTTTGCAGGGATTGCTGCTCCTGATGGAAGATGCCGCTGACGGATCGTTCCAGGATGAAGCGGGCGCCGGCGGCGAGGCCCGCAATGCCCACAGTGTTCGGAGTTCCCGCTTCGTAGTAGTAGGGGAGCTGCTCCGGCTGCAGGCGAATGTGGGAAAACACTCCGGTGCCGCCGGATTTTATGGGCCGGGGAGCAACCCTCGGGGATACGTAGAGGACCCCGGTGCCGGTGGGACCCAGCAGGGACTTATGGCCCGGAACCGCCAGCAGGTCGATGTTCATCTTCTCCACATCGATTGGGAGCATCCCTGCGGACTGGGAGGCATCTACCATGAAGGGAACGTCGTGCTCCCGGCAGATCCCGCCGATCTCCTCGATGGGATTCAGTGCTCCCGTGACGTTGGACGCGTGAGTCATGACCACCAGCTTCGTCTCCGGGCAGATGGCGTCACGCACAGCCTGCAGATCGACTCCGCGCACAGGATCGGTGTCTGCCTTCGTGACCCTCACGCCGGCATCCTCCAGATAGGCCAGAGGCCGGGTGACTGCGTTATGCTCCATCCGGGAGGTGATCACGTGATCCCCGGGGGAGAGCATGCCCTGCAGCCCCATGTTGATGCCGTCCGTGGCGTTCAGGGTGAAGATGACCCGGGAAGGGTCGCCGATATGAAAAAGCTGGGCCACAGCGGCCCGGGCTTCGCTGATGTCCATGGCGGCCGCTTTGGACCGCTGGGAACTGCCGCGCCCGGGATTGCCTCCCCGGCGGATGGCTTCGGAGACAGCGTCGTAGACGGACTCCGGTTTGGGCCAGGATGTGGCGGCGTTGTCCAGATAGATCATGGTATAACTCCTTTGCTTGCTTGCTCGTTTACAGTATACCATTTCACAGGGAAATGGGGTAGATTTTGTGGCGGTCCGGAGGATATTTGTTTGCCGTTTCGGCATGAAACAGGATTTCCTATAATTGCCCCGGAGATATTGAAAATCCCAGTGTTGCCATGACAAATAATCGGCCGAAATCACCCGCGAATCATGAAATAGTCAGTTGACGGTATTCAGCTAAACTGATAAACTTTTTGGAGAGTCAATCGTGTATCCGCGGGTCGAAGCAAGCCGCGGAAAGAACAGAAGCGTGCGATGTTTATGCACGCCGAGGAGGCAAGACATGAGTCAAACGTTCAACTTCAAAAAGATGACATTAAAGATCAACGGCGCGGATCGGCTGATGATCGTGGATCCCGAGAGGGATACACTGGCGGATGTTATCCGCAGGCTGGGTCTGACCGGCACCAAGGTCGGCTGCGGAACCGGCGTCTGCGGAGCATGCTCCGTGATCCTGAACGGCAAGGTTGTCCGTTCCTGCATGAGAAAGATCTCCAAGGTCGAGGAGTACAGTGAGATCACCACCATCGAGGGCATCGGAGCACCGAACTACCTGCATCCGATCCAGGTGGCGTTCATGCATCACGGCGCAGTGCAGTGCGGGTTCTGTATCCCCGGATTCATCGTGAGCACATACCAGCTTTTGCAGGAGAACCCGGATCCCACCAGAGAAGAGGTGAGAGACTGGTTCACGAAGCACAGAAACATCTGCCGCTGCACGGGCTACAAGCAGATCGTGGATTCCGTCATGCTGGCGGCGAAGTGCCTGCGGGGCGAGATCAGCGTGAAGGATCTGGAGATCCCCGATGCGGCTCCGGGCGAGCAGTACGGCAAACCGACCCTGCGTCCCTGCAACCTGGCGAGAGTCTGTGGCGTTGAGGACTACGGCGACGATATCGAGATGAAGATGCCCGGCGGGACCCTGCACGCAGTCATGGTGCAGCCGAGAGTGACCTTCCACGCGAAGATCCTGAGCATCAATACGGAAGAAGCCGAGAAGATGCCCGGCGTCTACAAGATCGTGACGGCGAAGGACGTGAAGGAAGTCGGATGCGACAACCGGGTGGCATTCTTCAGCTTCTCCCCCAGAACGCTGGCGACGGAGAAATCCCACTACGTCATCGCGGACGAAAAGATCATGAACTACGGCGACTGCATCGCAGTGGCTGTTGCTGACACCAAGCAGCACGCCAGAGACGCTGCGGCGAAGGTCACCTTCGAGTACGAGCAGCTGCCGGAGTACAGAAATTATCTGGACGCCGTGAAGCCGGATGCCATCCGGATCCACGACGACCATCCGAACATGTGGTGCGTGCAGCCCACCATCAAGGGCGCTGGCCACGACTGTGACAAGCTCTTCGATGAGGCGGAATACGTCGTGGAGGGCAGCTTCTACTCCCAGAGAGAGCCACACGCCCAGATCGAGTCGGATACTATCCAGGCGTACTTTGACGCGGACGGCATTCTCTGCGTACACTGCAAGGCAATGGCTATCGGCGCTCACCTGACGGACATCGCTGAGGCGACCGGCATTCCTGAGGATAAGATCCGTGTCATCGCCAACCCCACCGGCGCATCCTTCGGCTGGTCCACCTTCGGACAGTCCTACGCGCTGGCGGCGGAGGTCTGCATGGCCTGCGACAACAGACCGGTCGCAGTATCCATGAGCTATCAGGAGCACATCGCCTACACCGGCAAGCGGGCTCCGTCCTTCTCCAACTCCAGACTGGCCTGCGACAAGGATGGCAAGATCATCGCGGCAGAATGGGATTTCGGTCTGGACCACGGCTCCTACAACGAGCTGGGTGACGACCTGACCTGGAGACCGGCGAGATTCTGCTACTTCCCGTATAACGTACCCAACGTCAAGGGCCTGTCCAGAGTCGCGGCGACGAACCACAACTACGGTACGGCGTACAGAGGCTACGGTTCTCCTCAGTCCTACACCTGCTCCGAGGCCATGATGGATATGATGGCGGAGAAGATCGGCATGGATCCCTTCGACATCCGCTACATCAACATCGCCAGAGAGGGCGATCTGAACGTAAACAGCAAGCCCTACCGCGAGTATCCCATGGAAGGCATGATGGACCGGCTCCGCCCGATCTACGAAGAAGCAAAGGCAGATGTGGCCGAGTGGAACAAGACGCATGAAGATGTGAAGAAGGGCGTCGGCATCGCCTGGGGCGGATACAACGTTACGGAAGGCGCGGCTGACCAGTGCACGCTGGGCATCGAGCTGGCACCGGGCAATAAATTCATCAAGTACGACACCTGGCAGGATGTGGGCCAGGGCGGCGACGTAGGCTCCCTGCTCATCACCATGCACGCCCTCCGGGAGTTCAAGGTCACCAGAGACGACATCATCCTGCGGCAGAACGACAGCATCTACGGCGTAGACTCCGGTTCCTCCGCGTCCTCGCGTCAGCACTACATGAACAGTAAGGCGACGGAGATGGCGGTGGCCAAGCTGAAGGATGCCATGAGAAAGCCGGACGGCACATACAGGACATATGAGGAAATGGTTGCCGAGGGCATTCCGCTCAGATACGACGCCCAGTACACCAACAGTGACGACAGCACCCTGTCCGACCTGAACCCGGATACAGGCGTGGGCGAGCCCACACCGGCCTTCACCTATTCCCTGTACCTGGCAGTGGTCAGCGTAGACATGAAGACGGGCAAGACGGTGGTCGACAAGTTCGTCGGCGTGGACGACGTAGGCGTCATCGGCAACCCGGTCTGCCTGGACGGCCAGGCCTACGGCGGCATTGCCCACTCCATCGGCTACGCCCTGTATGAGGACTACGACGATGTGAAGAAGCACAACAATCTGGCGGGCATGGGCATCGCCACAGCGAATATGCTGCCCGATGACATCCAGCTGATCCACATGTGCACGCCCAGAGACACCAACCCGTACGGATCCTCCGGCGGAAGCGAAGCCTTCCAGTCCGGCGACCACATGGCCGTCATCAACGCCATCAACAATGCCACCGGCGTGCGGATCCACGAGCTCCCGGCGCGGCCCGAGAAGGTCAAGGCGGGCATCGAGGCGCTGGCCAAGGGTGAACCGAATCCGAACGTTCCGGAGAAGTACTTCCTGGGCTCCGACTTCAAGGAGACCATGGAGGATATCCGCCTGAACCCGGCGATCCCGGAGGATGAGGAATAAGTACAGTCCGTAAGAAGGAAGAAGCAATGGAAGTCGGAAGATATCACAGACAGGAAATATTCTATCCCATCGGTAAAGAAGGACAGAAGAAACTGGCGGAGGGCCGGGTGTGCATCATCGGAATCGGCGCGCTTGGCTCCTCCATCGCCAACAATCTGGCCCGGGCAGGCGTGGGCTATCTGCGCCTCATCGACCGCGACATCGTGGAACTGACGAATCTGCAAAGGCAGGTCCTGTTCACCGAGGCCGACGCGAGGGACCAGATCCCCAAGGCGGAAGCGGCGAAGGATCACCTCATTCAGATCAACTCCGAGATCGAGTATGACGCCAGGATCGTGGACGTGAATCCATACAACGTGGAGAAGCTGATCGCGGACGTGGATGTGGTGGTGGACGGAACCGACAACCTGGAGATACGCTACCTGCTCAACGAAGCCTGCG
>CACXCQ010000033.1 GCA_902766185.1 uncultured Eubacteriales bacterium | reverse complement strand
CTCTCCATGGCGGATCCGGATACGGTGAAGAAGGCTCTGCAGCGCACCGGCCGGCAGCTGAGGGACGTTACCATTCCCTTCCCCCGGGAGGCCATCGATACCGGCTTCCCCTTCAATCGTCTCTTCGATGAGTGGCAGAGGCTCCCCCTCATTCCTGGTTTTGCGCGGGAAGACATGTCGGAAGCCGCGTTCCTGCTGAACGAACTGGGCGGAAAGATCGCCCGCAGCCTGGACCGGCAGCTGCTCTACGAACTCATCACCTGTCCGGTGGATGTGAAAAATGAGCAACTGGTCCTCTATTGGCTGGAGAGCGTCATCGCCATCAGCGTGGACGCCATACCGGAAGTTCCCATGTTCGACACCGACACACTGGAGGGCTGCGAGCTCCAGTACAAAGCCCTGGATGTGCGCCATCAGCTTCTGCGGCGCATCGGCATCGAAGACCCCCGCATGGACGAAAAGCTGGAACTCTGCGAGAAGATCAACGAACTCCTTCTGACGGACAAGAAGAACTTCCGTAAGCGCTGCCGTCTCTGCGGCCGCTCCCTTCCTGCCACCTGGCCCTACGGCATCTGCGACTCCTGTTTCCACCGCCACCGCCGGCCCCGGCGCAGGCGATAAAAAACCCCCACTCGTGAGTACTCAACGGGTGGGGGCTGACAAAGTTCTGCGCTATTTCCGGCCGGAGAATCTTATTTGTTCTCCTGCTCCTTCTTGTAATCCTCAATGATCTTCTGAGAGATGTTGGACGGAACTTCCTCATACTTGGAGAATTCCATCTCGAACACGCCTCTGGCCTGCGTCATGGTTCTCAGATCGATGGCGTAGTCAAGCAGTTCTGCCTGAGGTGCTTCTGCCATCAGCTTCTGGCCGCCGCCGTGCAGCGGCTCCATGCCCAGGACAGCGCCGCGGCGTGTGGGCAGGTCGCCCATGACGGCTCCGACGAAGTCATCGGGAACGACGATCTCCAGCTTCATGATGGGCTCCAGCAGGCAGGGCTTCGCTTCCGCGATACCTTTCTTGAACGCCAGGGAAGCGGCGATCTTGAATGCCATTTCGTTGGAGTCGACTTCGTGATAAGAACCATCGTAGAGGATAGCCTTAACGTTCTGTACCTTACATCCGGCGAGGGGGCCCTTCTCCATGCATTCTCTCAGACCCTTCTCAACTGCGGGAACGTAGTTCTTCGGAACGGAGCCGCCGAACAGCTCTTCGCCGAACTCGAACTCTTCCTGAGAGGGGGAGAACCGGATCCATACATCACCGTACTGGCCTGCGCCGCCGGTCTGCTTCTTGTGCTTACCCTGAACATCGGAGTTGCCCTTGATGGTCTCTCTGTAAGCGATCTTCTGGGGAACGGTGTTCACGTCCACGCCGAACTTATCCTTCAGCTTGTCCTTCATGATGTTCAGCTGAATCTCACCCTGTCCGCCGATGAGGGTCTGGTGAGTTTCGATGTTGTTCTCCAGAACGAAGGAGGGATCCTCTTCCATCAGTCTCTTCAGGCCGGAACCCATCTTCTCGTCGTCGCCGCTCTTGGCCGGCTCAACTGCCTGATAGAGGGTCGGGGACGGGAACTCAACGCCGGGGAACTTAATGATGCTGGCCTTCTCGCAAAGGGTATCGCCAGTCTTTGTATTCTGCAGCTTGCCGATGGCAACGATGTCGCCCGCAACCACTTCCGGAGCGTCTTCCTGGTTCTTGCCTCTGACGAAGAACAGGGAGCCAAGCTTCTCATCTCTTTCGGAATTGGCATTGTAGATGCCCTGTCCGGCTTTGATGGTGCCGCTGATGACCTTGGCCAGGGAGATCTTGCCCAGGAAGGAATCCGCCAGCGTCTTGAAGATGAACACTGCCGGCTTGCCTGCCGGATCCACGGCAACTTCGATCTCTTCGTCCGCGCCGTTCACTGCGGGATACGGTGCGTGATCCGCTGCCTTGGGAACGAAGTCGATGAAGTTCTGCAGAACAGCCTCAACGCCCTCGCCGGTCATGGCTGAGCAGGAGAATACCGGAGCAATGTCACCGGTGCTGATGCCCGCGGTCAGTCCCTTGGCGAACATCTCATCGGTGAGTTCCATATTCTCGAAGTAGTATTCCATCAGCTCTTCGTCAGTTCCGGCGATCTCTTCTTCCAGAGATTCTCTGTCGTCCAGAGTAACTACGGAGGAACCGAACTTGTCCTTCAGCTCCTGGATCGTCTCGTCCAGATTGACGTTTTCTTTATCTGTCTTGTTGATCAGGAAGAACCTGGGAACGCCGAACTTCTTGCAGGAATCCCAAGCCTTCTCCGTTCCGACCTGAACGCCGGAGGAAGCGTCCACTACGATAGCCGCAGCTTCCACCGCTCTCAGCGCGGAGTTGACCTCACCAACGAAGTCAAAGGATCCCGGTGTATCCACAAAGTTGATCTTGACCTTGTTGAACTCTACCGGAACGACTGTAGCGTTAATGGAGTAACCTTTTCCGATCTCCATCTTGTCGTAGTCGGAAACCGTCTGTCCGTCTTCAACTCTGCCCAGTCTGCTGATCACGCCTGTTGCCAGCAGCCCCGCTTCAAGGAACGTTGTTTTACCGCAGCCGCCATGTCCTACCAGCGCGATGTTTCTGATGTTTTCGCCTTTATAGCCCTTCATTAAATGAGACCTCCTAATAATATTTATTGATGTGGCTTAGCCACGTTTAATCACATACAAAGTTATTGTACCATTGAGCGTATTGCACCGCAATGGATTTTTTTCTTAAAACTCGCAGGTCTTCGGTGTCCGCGGGAACGGCAGCACGTCACGGATATTGCTCATTCCGGTGATGTACATGATGATCCGCTCGAATCCCAGTCCGAATCCGGAGTGTACCACGCCGCCGTACTTGCGCAGCTCCAGATACCACCAGTAATCCTCTTCGGTCATTCCCATGTCCTCGATGCGGGACTTCAGCAGCTCGTAGCGCTCTTCCCTCTGGCTTCCGCCGATGATCTCGCCCACGCCCGGCACCAGCAGGTCACAGGCCGCCACGGTCTTGCCGTCGTCGTTGAGCCGCATGTAGAAGGCCTTGATGTCCTTGGGGTAGTCGGTGACGAAGACGGGGCGCTGGAACACCTGCTCGGTGAGGAAGCGCTCGTGCTCGGTCTGCAGGTCGGTGCCCCACTCCACCTTGAAGT
>CACXCQ010000032.1 GCA_902766185.1 uncultured Eubacteriales bacterium | reverse complement strand
TCGAACCTGGCGTGAAAGTCCGCCGGCATCTCCTTCGCCTCGAGGATCCGCACCGGGGAAAGCGCAAAGCTTCCTTCTTCCCGGCCGCACAGGGCATTGTTCATCACCCGGGCCAGCCTTTGGATGGGGATCCGGATGTCCGACTGAAAACTCGCCCGCTGCCCAAGCGCGTGAACTCCCGCGTCCGTCCGGCTGGTGCCGCTGAGCCGGATCTCCTGCTTGAAAAGCCGGCTGAAGGTCTGTTCCAGATAACCCTGCACCGTCTGCTCCTCGGGCTGGCGCTGCCATCCGTGGAACCGGGATCCGTCATATGCGATTGTCAGCAGAATGTTTTTCATGCACTACTCCGCCGCCGGCCGGGACAACAATCCTATACGTAATTATCATATCATAAACAGCCATACAATGAAAATGCAAAAATGAAGTCGAGTAAGTCGAGTGCAACCGTGGGGGACGGATCAGGATCACGGTTTCCGTAAAAAGAAACGCCGCCAAAGTTCACAGCTAAGGCGGCCTAAACACCAAGGCAACTGAAAAATTCAGTTTTCCTGGCTTCAGTATATCACTCTCTGTTGGCGGAGACAATCCCTAATCATATGAGAAATGGCCATAGGATGAAGATGTAAAATATCCCTGCGCCGGCGATGTAGGGGCCGAGAGGCCTCATGTCGTCTTTTTTCAGGGTCTTGCGCGCAAGGCCTATCGCGGCCGCGAGTCCGCTGAGCAGCGACGCTGCCGCCAGGGTGAAAACGATGCCGGTGATCCCGAGGCCCAGGCCAAGGGCAGCGCAGAGCTTCACGTCGCCGAAACCCATCACTTCTCCGCCGAAGGCCGCCCGGCCGAGCAGCGCCACGATCAGCATCACGCCGCCGCCGATGGCGAGCCCGCCCAAAGGCTGCCACAGGTTCTGATGGAGGGGCGCGAATCCCACTCCCGCGATGGCCAGCGCCACCACGAACTGGTCCGGAATGATCATGTACTTCAGGTCCGCCAGACCGATGATCAGCAGCGCCCAGCAGGCAACCAGCCCCGCCAGCGCGAACTGGCTCTGGCTGATGAGCTGGATCAGGTCCTCCGGCAGCCCGTCAAAGCCCATCGCCGGATGATGGATCTTCGTCCACACCAGCCTCACGCAAAGGCAGGCCATGCCGCCGGCGTAGATCCAACGCCAGGGCCAGCCTTTGATCCTCTGCACGCTCCGGTCCATCAGCTCCGGGGATGGCGTCTGGTCATAATCGCACAGCCACCGGGCGGGCATCCGGTTGAAGATGTACACCACGCTCAGCCCCGCGGCAAAACCCAGAATGATGGCAGCGATAGTTTTCACGTAAAGAATGGTCACGGTTGCGTCCCCCTTGGTTCAGCATTGTACCATTTATTGACATTAAAATCAATATGTGGTATGCTTCCAATATCAGGAAATCTGAATAGAAGGTTGCCGACTGGAAGGGCTGGGATTAGTTCGAAGGGAGGTGGTAAGTGTGAGAGTGACAGTCACCCTGTTGGGCGGCCGAATTCGAATCACGATTTCTGTAAAAAGAAATGCCGCCAAAGCTCGTGACTAAGGCGGCATAAACCTAACTCGGCAACTGATTCGTTCAGTTTTCCTGACTTAATTATAGCATCCCTGCAACGTCTGTGCAACGGGGTTCTGGTACTAGCCCCAGAGTTCCTCTTCTGAAGGAACGTAGTTGTCCGGCATGAAGCGGGCGACGCGGGAGACGTTCATCAGGTGATGGTAGTTCAGGTTCTCGCTGATGCTGTTGTGTCCCCAACTGCCGCAGCCCAGTGTGTTGGTGGGGTTGAGGCCGTTGAAGTAGCTTCCGCCGGCGCTGTTGGCGCTGCACTGGTTGATGACGAAACGGGAAACGCAGAGGGATTCGGCGACCTTTGCGATGTGTTCCTCACTGTTCGTGTGGAAGGAAACGCTGTGGCCCTTGCCGTCCTTTTCCAGGTTTTCCGCGGCGATGCGGATAGCGTCGTCCAGGTCGCTGTAGCGATAGGCGGAGATGACGGGGGCCATCTTCTCGCCGCCCAGCACATCGGTCAGGCCGGTGCCTTCGGCAACGGCTACGATGACCTTCGTGTCTTCGGGGACTTCGAAGCCGCCCAGCTCGGCGACCTTCTGGCAGGACTGGCCAACGGAGTGGCGGTTGGTCCTGCCGTCCTCAAAAAGAGCCACGCGGACCTTTTCCAGATCCTCGGCGTTGTCCACGACAAAGCCGCCGTTCGCCCGGAACTCGTCCATGATCTGGTCGAATTCTGCGTCGGGGCAGATGACGGACTGCTCGGCGGAACAGATGATGCCGTAATCGTAAGACCTGCCTTTGATGATCTTCGGAACGGCTTCCTTGTAATCGTATCCTTCATCGATGATGCACTGCACGTTTCCTGCGCCTACGCCCAGGGCCGGACGGCCGGAGCTGTAGGCCGCGGTCACCATGCCGGGGCCACCGGTAGCGACCACAACGTCAGCCATGGAGATCAGGTTGCGGGTGTTTTCTCTGGAGTGCTGGTCCAGGATCTGGATCAGATTCTCCGGATACCCCTGCTCGACCAGGGCCGCATTGATCATTTCGACAGTCTTCGTGGAGCAGCGCACGGATTTATGGTGCGGCGTGATGATGATCGCGTTGCCGCACTTCAGAGCGAACATGGAGTTGCTCATGGGGGTTACGATGGGATTGGTGCAGGGGGTGATGGCCGCCACTACGCCAACGGGCTTGGCCACTCTGGTGATGCCGGTGGTCTCATCGGTGTCGAGGATGCCTCTGGACTTCTTGCCTCTGAGGTTGTTCCAGACGATGCCCGCCTTCTGTCTGTTCTTGGCGAACTTGTCTTCCACATTACCCATGCCGGTCTCTTCCACGGCGATCTCCGCCAGATACTGGGCGTTCTCATAAACCACCCTGCCGATGGTCTGGACCGCCTTGTCCACTTCCTCCTGACTCATCTTCTCGAATTTCGCCTGAGCTTCACGGGCGCGCTGGATATATTCACCGATATATGCCTTGCTATCCACTTCGTTCTGCATGATTACTGATCCTCCATGTTCTTTTGTTTTTGCATTGTCTGCATCGGCCCGCGTTGTCTGCGCCGACCGCGTCCGTCCGGCGTTGTCTGCACCGGCCACGTCCGTCCGGCGGCTTGGCGCCGCGGACATCATTTTCAGTATATTCGTATGCGGGGTTCTTTACAATACAGCGGATTGCACGAATATCGTACTTATGGGCGGCGGGTTCGGGCGTCGGCCTAGATGTACTCCCGCTCCACGTACTCGCTGGTGGCCAGCCGCAGCACTGCGCCGTAGTCCAGAGTGAACTTCACGGTGTCGCCGATCTTGTATTCTTTGTCGGATTTTGTGACATCGAGGATCAGGTGATCGGAGCTGGCGCCCAGCACATCCACCTTCTCATCCAAAGGATGCATGCCGTCGCGGTCCGTGTCCTGCTGACCGATGGCCAGGATCGCCCTTTTGATCCTTCCCCGGTCTTCGTAGAACGGCTTCTGTCCAAAAGCGTCCACGCCCACTTCGCCGATGGGCAGCGAGGGCTTGGTCTTCAGTTCCACGATCTGGGCTTCGCAGAGCAGAGCGTCTCCGGTGGTCTCCGGCAGGTCTGCGCCGTAAGCGGTGTCGTTGCCCAGCAGGAAGGCTTCTCCCAAACGCAGGTTGCTGATTTTTTCGGGCAGCTCGCCTTTGTCCACCAGGTAGATGGAACTGGAGTTGCCGCCGGAGATCATCTTGAGCTCGATGCCCAGCCTTTGCTCGACCTTGCCCGCGATGTCGCACAGCACGCTGAGGTTGTCGTTCTTGGGGATGATGGCGCCGTAACAGGTCAGGTTGGTGCCCATGCCGTAGAGTTCCACGTTCTTCATGGCGTGGATCTTCTCAGCCGTCTCCAGGATCTCCTCCTCGTTCTCGAAGAAGATTCCCTCGCGCAGGTCGCCCAGATCTACCATCAGGACCACCTTGTGGATCTTGCCTGCCTTTGCGGCCGCATCGTTCAGCGCCTCAATGGTGACCATCTCTGAATTGAAGCTGATATCCGCGTACTGAACCACGTCCTCGATCTCGCTCATCTGGGGCAGCCGGAGCAGCACGCTCTGCTTGCCGTTGGCCTCCACCAGGTCCTGGTACTTCTTGATGTTGGCGATTCGGGAATCCGCCAGGTAGTCCACCCGGGGATGCTGCGCGATCATCTCGGCGACCTTGCGGTCCGCGCAAAGGCACTTGGTGACGATCATCATGCTGCAGCCGCCACGGCTCTTCGTGATCTCAGCCACCGCGTCGATGTTGCTTCTGAGTTTATCGATGTCGATCAAGAGTTTGGGATACATGTTTTTCTCCTCTCTGTTCTGGGGTTGTCTTTTTTTGGGGCGTTGCGCCGGGGTCGTCCGGGTTTGCTCTCGGGTTTCCCGGGGTCGGTCCCGGTCTTCCCGGGTTCGATCGGCTCCCCCGGGGTTTGCTCCCGGTTTCATCATATCACCGGAGCGGCATTATTGCCATATCGTGTTGATTTTCATTTCTCTTTTTTGAATCAACATTTCGGGCTTCAATATTGGTCTCCGGGCGGGGTTCAGGTCGCGTTTTTCGGACGGGGCGTGTTGATTTGTTCTTGGATTTTTCGGATCAACACGGAAATCTTTATTTTCATGTTGATCTATAATTTTCGATCTTAAATCTACATAATCCGGCCCTTCAGGGTCTCCAATACTGGTTTGTCAGGCAAGATTTATGTTGATTTTTGTTTTGGGAAAGCAAATCAACACGAGCTCTGCGTGGTGGGTGCGCCCAACTGGGCAAGTGGCGCGCTCGCAGGTCACTTGGGCGCTCCGGCGCAGATACGCGGGTCGCTTGGGCGCCGGCGCCGCCTAGAATTGCTTGTGGCTGTCCAGCAGGATGGTCACCGGGCCGTCGTTGCAGATGTCCACCATCATGTGAGTCCGGAAGACGCCTTCCTCGGTGTGGATCCCCTTGCTACGGATCCCTTCGATGACCTTCTGGTACAGGGCGTCAGCCTCTTCGGGCCGGGCCGCTTTCACAAAGCTGGGACGCCTGCCTTTGCGCGCGTCTGCCAGAAGGGTGAACTGGGATATGGCCAGCACTTCTCCGCCGATGTCCTGCACGGACAGATTCAGTTTGTCCTCCTCGTCCTCGAAGATCCGCAGGTTCGAGATCTTCTCGGCGAGATATGCGGCGTCCTCCTGCGTGTCGCCTTCCTCCACGCCGATGAGGACCATCAGGCCTTTGCCGATGCTTCCTTTGGTTTCCCCATCCACGCTCACGCTGCTGTGGGCGACCTTTTGTACTACTGCTCTCATGCTTTGCTCCTTCTCCGGCTCGGCGGGCCGGGGTTGCGTTGATGATTTGTTGGGTTCGCGGTTGCGTTGGGTTCGGGCCGCCCGCTTTTGCCACCGGGTCTCCGCGTCGGCGCCGCCCGGGCTCTGGCCCGCTCAAAACATTATACTGGCTTTTGCCTTTGCTGCCAACCATCGGAAAACCGCAGGACGGGTGTCCTATCTCAGGCTCTCCGTTTTTGACTGTGAAATGTGACCAAAAAACGCTGTACCCATTGAATTTAAACTCGCCTTG
>CACXCQ010000031.1 GCA_902766185.1 uncultured Eubacteriales bacterium | reverse complement strand
CTGCGCAAAAACATCGGCATCGTTCAGCAGGATGTGTTCCTTTTCGCGGACACCATCCGGGAGAACATCCGGTACGGCAATCCCGATGCCTCGGAGGAGGAAGTCCGGGAGGCAGCCCGCAAGGCGGAGATCTACAATGACATCGTGGCCATGCCCGAGGGCTTTGACTCCTACGTGGGCGAGCGGGGCGTGCTCCTGTCCGGCGGGCAGAAGCAGCGGATCTCCATCGCGCGGATCTTCCTGAAGAATCCGCCGGTGCTCATTCTGGACGAGGCGACCTCGGCGCTGGATACGGTGACGGAATCCCGGATCCAGGGGGCCTTTGACAAGCTGGCGGAGGGCAGAACCACCGTGATCATCGCCCATCGCCTATCAACGATACGGAATGCGGACCGGATCGTCCTCATCGACGAAGGGGAGATCCGGGAGCAGGGCACCCATGAGGAATTGATGGCCCTGAACGGCCAGTACGCCGGGCTCTACCGGCTCAGCGGATAGGCCGGCGCCGGCGAAACAAACGAGTCAATAAAACATTGAATATATGAGATGATATGAAATCTGGAGGAACACAATGCTCTACGGCGAAAAAAACAAAGAAAAACTGAGAAGCATGGCTTTTGGCTACGGATCGAAGGAGAAGGGGTCGGTCATTCCGAAGTACCGGCTGAACGAAGAGTCTATCGACGCGGAAGCGGCCAAAGCGCTGATCGAGAACCAGCTTTTGGATGAGGGCAACTCCCGGCTGAACATGGCGACATTCTGCCAGACCTACATGGAAAAGCAGGCGGTGGAACTGATGGCGGAGACGCTGGACAAGAACGCCATCGACAAGTCCGAGTATCCGCAGACCGCGGAGCTGGAGAACCGGTGCGTCAACATTCTGGCCCACCTTTGGAACGCGCCCATGGGCAGCGATTATCTGGGAACCTCCACGGTCGGGTCCAGCGAGGCCTGTATGCTGGCGGGCATGGCCATGAAGTTCCGCTGGAGAAATCTGGCGAAGGAAAAGGGCATCGATACGGTGACCCGCAGACCGAACCTGGTCATCAGCGCGGCATACCAGATCTGCTGGGAGAAATTCTGCGTGTACTGGGACGTCGATCTGCGCATCGTTCCGGTGACCAGGGAAAGCTTGACTTTGGACCCGGATAAGGCCATGGCGATGGTGGACGAATACACCATCGGTATCGTGGGAATTCTGGGAACCACCTACTCCGGTGAGTACGACGACATCAAGGGTCTGAACGACCGGATCGAGAAATACAACAAGGCCTATCCGGACCGCCCGAATCTGGTAATCCACATCGATGGTGCCTGCGGCGGCATGTTCACCCCCTTCATGGAGCCGAATCTGAAGTGGGACTTCCGGCTCCCCAACGTGGTCTCCATCTCCACCTCCGGACATAAGTACGGCCTCACCTATCCCGGCGTGGGCTGGGTGGTCTGGCGTGACCGCGAATACCTGCCGGAAGAGCTGATCTTCGAGGTGAGCTATCTGGGCGGCAACATGCCCACCATGGCCATCAACTTCTCCAGAAGCGCCAGCCAGATCGTGGGGCAGTATTACAACTTCCTGCGGTTCGGCCGGCAGGGGTACAGCCACATCCATCAGAAGACGCAGGAGATCGCCTCCGTCATCGGAGACCGGATCCAGCACACCGGATTATTCGAGCTGTACAACGCGGGCTCCCGGATGCCCATCATCTGCTACACACTGAAGCACGGAGCCACGTACAAGGACGGCACCAAGGTGGAGTGGAACCTCTACGATCTGTCCGACCGCCTGCGGATGCACGGCTGGCAGGTCCCGGCATATCCGCTGCCGGACGGCGCGGAAGAGATCACCGTTCAGCGGATCGTCTGCCGTGCTGACCTGACCTTCAATCTGGCCGAGGCCTTCATCATGGACTTCCTGCAGTGCCTGGAGGATCTGAAGCACGCCCACGTCCTGTGCAACGAGGAGAAGACCGGATCCTATGGATTCACCCACGGCGGCAGGACCCGCGGCCTCATGAGCATGCTCACCAAGGGCGCGGAGGCGCTGAACCTTCTCCAGCCCACCGACAGCGTGCGGCAGATCGTCAAGTCCGCCATCGAGGATACGATCGGCGAGCAGGATGAGCTGCAGAAGCTGATCCTCGCGGAGGAGCGGCTCAGCGACCGGATCAACGACATCCATAACGAACTGCACAAGAAGTAGGAGAGAAGCAGGAGAGAGAAGCAGGAGCGGAGGCGCACATTGAAGAACAGGCAAAGGCTGGACGGTCCGGCAGAAGAAAGAAAAGAAGAGAACCGCAAAAAGGCGGTCCGGATGACGGTGATCCTCGGGATCGTCGCCATCGTTCTGGTGCTGGCCATGATGGTCGAAGTATATCTGTAGCGCTTTGCGAGGGGCTTGATGAAAGGCTTGGCGAAAGGCTTAACGAAAGGAAGTTGACGTATGTCGGTTAGAAAACGGCGGATCGTGGTGAAGGTGGGAACCTCCACCCTGACCAATGAGCTGGGTGGCAGCGATCTGCGCAATATGGAAAAGCTGGCCCGGGTGCTGTCTGATGTGCACAACCTGGGCAACGAGGTGATCCTGGTCTCCTCCGGTGCCATCGCCGTAGGCGCGGCGAAGATGCACCTTGGCCAGAGCCCGGACACCCTGCGGATGAAACAGGCGGCGGCAGCCGTTGGACAGTGCGAGAATATGTTCCTCTACGACAAGTTCTTCGGCTATTACAACAAAACGGTTGCCCAGATTTTGCTTAATGCGGAGGACATCCGGCAGGAGGAGAAGAAGGAAAACCTGACCAACACCTTCGAGGCTCTGCTGGAGCAGGGGATCATCCCCATCGTCAACGAGAACGACTCCGTCAGCTACACCGAGATCGAATCCGAGGAAAAGCTGTTCAGCGACAACGATGTGCTGTCCGCGGTGGTCGCGGTGCTGACCAAAGCGGACCTGCTGGTCATCCTGTCGGATATCGACGGGTTCTACGACAGCGACCCCAGGTTTTTCCGCAACGCACGTCTCATCGACCGGATCGAGGAGATCACGGAGGACACCTATAATCTGGCGGGCGGCGCCGGATCCCGCAGAGGCACCGGCGGCATGCGCACCAAGCTGCAGGCCGCGGAGCTGGCCACATCCCAGGGCACGGCGACCCTGGTCACCAACGGCAGCCGGCCGGAATCCCTGTACGACATCGTGGATGGGAAGAAGGTAGGCACCCTGTTCACCGCGAAGAAATAAGCGCGGGGACAGTGGGAGTCCCGGGCGGACATGAAAAGACCCCGGGCGGACTGCTGAACATGAACTGTCCCGGACGGGGCGGGGAACACGAAGAAAGGAGCTGGAGAGAACCATGCTTACACTGGAACGGGCGAAGGAACTGAACGATTCGCAGGTCACAGAGGAACACCTGCGGATCCATGCCACCAACGTGATGGCGGCCATGGGCGCCATGGCGGAACACTTCGGTGAGGATAAAGAACACTGGATGGCCATTGGCTATCTGCACGACTACGATTACGAGAAGTATCCGGAAGAGCACCTGCAGCACACGGAGGAACCCCTTCGTGAAGCGGGCCTTGAGGAAGAGGAGATCCGGGCGATCCTGGCCCACGGCTACGGGATCTGCAATGACGTGGAGCCGATCACCAACATGGAAAAGAGCCTCTACGCCATCGACGAGCTCACCGGCATCATCAGTGCCTGTGCCCGGATGCGCCCCAATGGCATCACGGACCTGACGGTGAAGAGCTTCATGAAGAAATTCAAGGACAAGAAGTTCGCCGCCAAGTGCAACCGGGATGTGATCAAAGACGGCTGCGAGCGCCTGGGCATGGAAGTCCGGGAAGTGGCAGAACTCTGCATCGAGGGCATGAAGCCCTACGCCGAGGAGATCGGCCTGACCGGCACCGGGGAGTAAGCGCCTGCCTTTGCATGTGGAACAGACGGCGGAGCCGCTGCACGGAGATCGTTGCGGCGGCTTTTTTGTGGGACAAAGGCCTGACACGTTTTTGGGGTCAAAACCTGCTAACAAAAATCAATAAATAATTTAGCCTTTTGTCAATAGATTGTTTTCTCAATTTTTCACATCATAATAACGCCAGT
>CACXCQ010000030.1 GCA_902766185.1 uncultured Eubacteriales bacterium | reverse complement strand
GCTGTCGATGTAGTACATGTCGTAGCGCTCCGCCAGGAACATATCCAGCTGGATGGTGATCATGGTGTCTTCCTTGCCGTAGACGTTCTTCGCCTGGATGTCCAGCTTCGGTCCGTAGAAGGCCGCTTCACCGGCTTCCTCGGTGTACTCCAGTCCGATCTCGTCCAGGATGACCCGCATGGCGTCCTGCACGCGGTCCCAATCCTCGGCGGTGCCCAGATAGTGGCCCGCGTCCTCCGGATCCCACTTGGAGAACCGGTAGGTGACGGCATCCTCAAGACCCAGCGTGGTCAGGCAGTGCTTCGCCAGCTTCACGCAGTTTTTGAATTCCTCATTGATCTGCTCCGGGGTGCACACCAGATGACCCTCGGAAATGGTGAACTGCCGCACTCTCGTCAGCCCGTGCATCTCGCCGGCCTGCTCGTTGCGGAACAGGGTCGAGGTCTCGCCCATCCGGTAGGGCAGGTCGCGGTAGCTGTGCTGCTTCGCCTTGTAAACGTAGTACTGGAAGGGGCAGGTCATGGGCCGCAGGGCGAACACATCAGCGTCCGCGTCATGCTCGATCAGGTTCAGATCCTGGACGCCACGGACTTCCTCGGAGCGGTCCTCCGCCGCCATGATCTCATCCAGATCATCGTAGCCCAGCAGGAACATGCCGTCCTTGTAGTGGTACCAGTGGTCGGAGATCTTATACAGCGTAGACTTAGCCATCAGCGGGGTCCTCGTTCTCACATAGCCCCACTCGTAATCCTCCAGATCCTCGATCCAGCGCTGCAGCTTCTGGATGATCTTCGTGCCCTTGGGCATGAACAAAGGCAGGCCCTGGCCGACCACGTCGACGGTGGTGAAGAGTTCCATCTCTCTGCCCAGCCGGTTGTGATCGCGGTTCTTGATGTCCGCCAGGTACTCCAGATAGTCTTCCAACTCGTCCTTCTTCGTGTAGGCCGTGCCGTAGATCCGGGTGAGCATCTTGTTGTGCTCATCGCCTCTCCAGTAGGCGCCGGAGGAGGAGGTCAGCTTGAATGCCTTCAGGGGCCGGGTGCTCATCAGATGCGGTCCCGCGCAAAGCTCCGTGAAATCCCCCTGCTTGTAGAAGGAGATCTCCTCGCCCTCGGGCAGATCCTCGATCAGCTCCACCTTGTAAGGCTCGTCCTTCTCTTTGTACATGGCGATGGCGTCCTCTCTGGACATGGTGAAGCGCTCCAGCCGGTCACCCTTCTTGATGACCTTCTTCATTTCCTTCTCGATCTTGTCCAGATCCTCCCTGCTGAGAGGCGGAATATCGAAGTCATAGTAGAAGCCGTTGTCGATGGAGGGTCCGATGGCCAGCTTCGCCTCCGGATACAGGTTCTTCACCGCCTCCGCCAGCACGTGGGAGCAGGTGTGTCTGTACGCCTTCTTGCCTTCATCCGAATCAAACGTCAGGATGTTGACGGTGGCGTCCTTATCCACGATGGTCCGCAGATCCACCGCCTGTCCGTCCACCTCGCCCATGCACGCCGCCCGGGCCAGCCCGTCGCTGATGTCCCTGGCGATGTCATAGACCGACATGGCCTGATCGTATTCCTTCTTGCTTCCGTCTTTCAGTGTAATGATCATTTCCGTTTTCCTCCTGAAAATAAATAAGTCCCTTCATGTTCTCTGACATGAAGGGACGTAAGTTCGTTACGCGGTTCCACCCAACTTCCGGCTCTGCGCAAAGGCAGGTCAGGCGGCTTCGCCTTCTTCCTTCGCAAATCCGGCACTCATTTCGGCTGTTGACGCGGCCAGGCGGGCAGGATTGGTGCCACTCGGGGATGGTCTTCAGCCCGCGGCCGCGGAAGCACTCTCAGCACCGGCTTCTCTCTGTACGCGGCGGATGCGGCTTACTCTTCCCGTCATCGTTTTACAAGGGATATCATACCACCGGGCAGAAAAAAGTGCAATCACTTTCTTACCTTGACCCGCTTCACTGCGGACCACTTGCCGAAGACCTTCTTGGTCTCTCCGGTGACCGGATTCTGAACCACCTTATAGGGGCGGACCTTGACGTAATATACCTTGCCTTTTCTCAGCTTCTTCAGCACCAGCTTCTTCTTCGAGGCGCCTTTGACTGCCTTTGTCTTCACCTTCTTCTTGAAGCTCTTTTTGAGGCTGTACTTGCACTGGTAGCCCGTGGTGCCCTTCACCTTCCTCCAGGTGATCTTCGCTATGCCCTTGCCTGCCTTTGCGCGGACGATCTTCGTCCGGGACTTGGCTGCCTTTGCGACATCCGCCGAGAACTTGGCTTCGGCCTGCTCCATGGTGATCAGCTCGCCCAGAACGCCGTTGCTGACGATGGTCACGGCCGCCGGTGCGATGAGCCCCTTATCCTCGTTCACGATGTTGCCGTGCTTGGGGAACCACACGCTCTCCCGCGGGTGCTTGAGCTTGACCCGCTTCTCCAGCTTCGTGGGATCCTTGGCGGTGGGGGTGATGGGGATGACCGCCTCGCGCGCGGTGCAGATGTAAAGGTGTCCGGCATAATCCCGGTCCGGCCGGGCCGGATCCTTGATGTTGTTCAGCGTTCCGTAAAGGTTGAAGGTTCCCGGAGCCAGGACGATGTCGCCGTAGTTGTTCAGCACTGCACGGGGCTCCGTCGGCGCATTGCCGTCCGGTCCTGTCGGGCCGACGCCCACGAACAGGATCCCCGGGGTGGCGCCCTTTTTGGTCACGTCATCCTTCCAGGTGACCTGGATCCCCTTGTGGTAGACGATCTTGCCCTTGTCCGGGTCGTAGGCGGTGATCGTGCCGGCGTATCTGGAATAGTTGTTCAGCGTTCCCATCACGTACAGGACTCCCTTGATGGAAAGGCATCCGTAGTTGTCCATGACGCCGCCATACTCGATGACGATGTCGGAGTTCTGCATATCGGTCTGGGTCGCGGTCTGCCCTTCGGCTTCCACCGGCTTTTTCTCCTTGCCTTCGATGTTCAGGACGCCCCGGTTGATTATCCTTCCGCCGTCCTTGATGGTGATCTCCCCGCTATGGAGATTCCCGGGCGTGGTCGACGGGCCAGTGGTTGTGGCCGCGTCGTACTCCACCTCGCCGGAGCAGGTCTCATCGATGATCATGACACCGCCCTTTTCGATCAGCATGGTGGCGTCGTTTCCGATGGCCAGCTCCGCCCCCGAAGTCTGGGAGCTATCCATGATCCGCAGCTGGGCGTTGCGCTTGATCGTCAGCCCCGGCGCCGTGCCTTCGTTGTTGTTGGCGATCTGAATGTCGAAGCTGTTCACGTCCAGGATCACGGAGCGGTCCGCATCTCCTTCTATGCAAAGGCTGGTAAGCACGGGGACTTCACAGATCAGTTTGATGGTGTGCTCATCGTAGTCCTGATGGGCGATCGCCTCCGTCATGGACCAAAAGTCCGCGTTCTCTCTCTGCCAGTCGATCCCTCTGTAAGATCCGTCCTCTCTGACGGTCGATTCCCAGTCGTTGCTCTTATCCACCGCCGCGTCGATCTCCAGGTCCGAACCCTTCACGAGATAGCCTGTGGTGCTGTTGGCGGCAGTGGCCTTGCTGTCTTTGAAGAATCTGCCCAGTACGGCCTTGTTGTAGTCTGCTTCTGTCTTGTATTTGACCTTTCCGACGGTATACGGGAATGTGGGCAGCTTCAACGGGTCGAGCGCCTTCATCTTGTTGTACTGCTTCTGGCCATCCACGTAGAAGGTCAGCTTGATGTCCGCGCTGGGAGCGTCTTTCTTCCCTTCGTCCGCACCGGCCACGATCTTCCCGGAGGAAAGCACGATGACGTCAAAATACGGCGTCGTCTTGTCCTGGTCGCCGCTGCCCTTATCCTTAAGAGCTGCCGCGTCATTGGCCAGAGAATAGCTCGCGGTCTTGTTTCCCGTGGCATCGGAGAAGGTGCTGCCCTCTATGCCATAGGAGGCCATCAGCGCTATATTGCTCTCCTGCTTTACGTGCAGGTATTTGCCGTCCAGCTTTCCGCCCTTGGCCTTGGCTTTGGCGTCCTCGATGATCTGGCTCACGTCCACCCGGATGATGTAGTAGCTGCCGTCAAATCCGCTGAGCTTCTTGTGGACCGATGTCTTGCCGTCCGCGTCCTTTCTCTTCTCGTTGATCACGGCGTGCGGAAAATAGCTGTAGGGCGCGACCCGTTCCGTCCCCGGTGAGAATGGCTCGAAGTCCACCGGACCCGTCCGCTTCTCATAGTTCACCGCCGCCCCCCTGATGATGGCAGGCATTTCCTTCGTCGGCCCGTTCTCCGGCAAAACCAGGTTTTGCTTCGCGACCGACGGGATACCGATGGTCGTCGGGTTCGATCCGCTGCCCGTATCGCCCACGCTGGCCGCTACCCGGTAGACCCCGGGCATGCCTTCCAGGTCGATGGGCTGGGCCTTGAGGGTGTATGTGGTCACATCCTT
>CACXCQ010000029.1 GCA_902766185.1 uncultured Eubacteriales bacterium | reverse complement strand
TTCACGGACTTGGCGTAGGTCTCGATGAACGATCCGCAGCCGGAGGAACAGGCTTCATTCAGCATGATGTTGTACAGGGCGTTGTCCTTGATCTTCATGCATTTCATGTCCTGTCCGCCGATATCCAGAATGAAGTCCACGCCCGGAAGGAACTCCTCCGCCGCCTTGTAATGGGCCATGGTCTCGATCTCTCCCATGTCCGCGTGGAAAGCAGCCTTGATGAGATTCTCCCCGTAGCCCGTCACCGCGGTGCCGGCGATATACGCATCCTCCGGCATCTGATCGTAGACGTCCTTGAGCATCTCGATGATGGGCGCGATGGGCTTGCCGCGGTTGTTTTTATAGAAAGTATACAGAACATTTTTATCGTCATCCATCAGCACGGACTTGGTGGTGGTGGATCCGGCGTCGATGCCCAGGAACAGCTTGCCTTTCGCTTCTTTGATGTCCTTTCTGCGCACCTTGGCCTGGTCGTGCCGTGCCCGGAATGCATCCAGGTCCGCCTGGTCCGCAAACAGCGGCTCCAGGAGCGCCGTGTCCCTCAGTCCGCTCTGGTCTGCCCTCTTCAGCCGGTTCAGGATCTGCGGCAGATTCGTCTCCGGATAGTCAGCGGAAAGCAGCGCGGCGCCGATGGCAACGAAAAATCTGGAATTGTCCGGGAAGATCACGTCCTCCGGGGCGATGTCCAGCGTCTCGATGAAGCGCTTCCTCAGCTGGGGAAGGAAGGAAAGCGGTCCTCCAAGAAAGGCCACCTTGCCTTTGATGGGATGGCCGCAGGCCAGGCCGGAGATGGTCTGGTCGACCACGGCCTGGAAGATGGAGGCCGCAAGATCCTCGATCTTCGCCCCGTCGTTGATCAGGGGCTGGATGTCGGTCTTGGCGAATACGCCGCATCTGGCCGCGATGGGATAGATCAGCTTGTGTTTCTCTGCCGCCTCGTTCAGCCCGTCCGCGTCGGTGTTCAGCAGAACGGCCATCTGGTCGATGAACGCGCCGGTACCGCCGGCACAGGTGCCGTTCATCCGCTGCTCGATGGTCTGTCCGTAGAAGGTGATCTTCGCATCCTCTCCTCCCAGCTCGATGGCGGTATCCGTTTCCGGAATGAGTTCTTCGATGGCCCGGCTACAGGCGATGACCTCCTGCTCGAAGGGCACCTTCACCAGCTTGGCCAGAGACAGACCGCCAGAGCCGGTGATCACCGCGTGGACCGGCAGGTCGCCGTATTCATGCTCGGCGGCCTCGATCAGCTCCTCGACCTTGTCGAACACGTTGGACATGTGCCGTTCATAGCGGCTGTAGATGATGTTGTTCTCATCATCGAGAAAAACAAGCTTAACTGTAGTGGATCCTACGTCGATTCCTAATTTCATATACATACCTCTTCATATCAGGTGGATTTTCGTGACCATTTATTCTATAATAGATATGAGGGAAATGCAATCAGTATCTGGTATGAAAAGATGAAATCAACACTGAATAAACGTTCATTTCAAGCCATGTATCGCTTTTTGGACAAATTTAATCCAATTGAGGGCGACTGCGGAGCGCTCTGCGGCGCCGCCTGCTGCCTTTGCAGCACGGATCCCGGGGATAACACGCCCCGTTCCGAGACGGATGAAAACGCGGACTATTCCATGGGACTTTACCTGCTTCCGGGCGAGGAGCAGATGTATACCTTTGAGGAGGACTGGATCAGCTGGGGCTTTCTCCACGCTGAGGAATACGATTTTCCCGACAGCTGGTACGGCCGCGTCCCCTTCTTTCAGTGCACCACGCCGCCCTATTGCCCCAGAGAAAAAAGGCCTCTGCAGTGCAGGACCTATCCTCTTTGTCCTCATCTCGACGAGAACGGCATTCTCTATATGATCTATCACCGGGATCCACTGCCCTACACCTGCCCTCTGGTGGAGCAAAGGCTGGAGCATCCTCTCGATCCTGCCTTTGTGAGAGCCACCTGGAGAGTCTGGTCCCATCTGATCCGCGACCCCCTGATCTTCGACATGGTGGATCTTGACTCCCAGATCCGCGAGGAAGAAGGATGGCCCGTGGATATCGTCTATCCTTAGAAGGGTTCGTCCGGGGCTATGCCCATGCGGCGGAACTCTTTTTTGTACATGTGATGCAGCATCAGGCCGAAGTAAAGTGTGCCCAGGATCTCAGCCAGCGGGAAGGAATACCAGACCATGGACAGGCCGAAGAGCCTGGCGAAAAGGAGCGCCATGGGCAGTATGCCGACGAACTGGCGGATCAGCGATCCCCAGAGGCTCAGGAAGCCGTGGCCGGAGGCCTGGAACACGGATGATGACATGATGCCGAAGGCAGCCGGCATGAAGCACCAGCTGATGGCCCGAAAGGCCGGAACACCGATCTCGTACATCTCTGCGCTGTCCTTTGCGTTGAAGACTCCGATAAGCTGATGGGGGAAGATCTGGAAGACCAGAAATCCCAGAAGCATGATGCAGAAGGCCGCGGCGAAGCCTTTTTTGAAGGCCTCCATGAACCGCTCCCGGTTCTGGGCGCCGTAGTTGTAGCCCAGAATGGGCAGCACGCCCTGATTCAATCCGATGCACGGCATGAAAATGAAGGACTGGAGTCTGCCGTAAACGCCCATCACGGCTACAGCTGTCTCCGTGAAGCCGCCCAGGATCATGTTCATGCAGAACTGCAGAATGGATCCGATGCCCTGCATCAGGATGGCCGGACCGCCCACAGCGTAGATATCCTTTACCACCTGGCTGTTCCAATGGAATCCCTTCAGGCGGACCTTGACCTGATTCTTTCGTCCGAACAGGACGTACTGGCCCGCGATAAAGGCCAGGAGCTGTCCGCCCACCGTGGCGATGGCCGCTCCCGTCACCCCAAGCTCCGGGAACGGTCCCAGGCCAAAGATCAGCAGCGGATCCAGAACGATATTGGATATGCCGCCAACGAGCCCGCAGATCATGGGCACGATCATGTTCCCCGTGGCCTGCAGGATCTTCTCCGTGGTGCACTGGATCAGAACAAAAATGCAGCCGGTCATGACGATGGACAGGTAGACGGAGCCCTTCTCGACGATGTACGGAGTCCCTGACATGAACTCCATCAGGGGCCTTGCCAGAAACAGACCGACGATCAGGAACGGGACCCAGCTGATCACCGCCAGCCGGTAGCCGGTGCTGGCCGCCATGTCCGCGTCCTCAAAGCGCTTGGCGCCGAGGCGCCGGGAGATCAGGGAGTTGATGCCCACGCCTGTACCCACAGCCACTGAGATCATCATGAACTGCAGCGGGAATATATAGGTGACGGCGGCCAGGGCCTCCTCTCCGAGACGGGACACGAAAAAACTGTCTACAACATTATACATGGCCTGCATCATCATGGACAGGATGGCAGGCCACGACATATTCAGAATTAGTTTTCCAATGGGCATGACGCCCATCTTATTTTCCTGCATAGCGAATACGTTCCTTCAGTAAAACAACAATACGTCCGGAAAGAAGTTTATCAGTAGATGGTGGTTTTGTAAATGAATTTTACGCTGCCGTCCATACCTTTTCCAAGTTCAGTGAACGTGGTGTAGGACTGTCCCGCGTCCATCACGTCCTCGATGCTGTTCAGGTTGCCCTTCAGATCATCGTTGTAGAGATCCACGATCTTGCGGATGCCCTTCTTGTAGAGCTCGCTCATTCCCTTGCTGAGGGTCAGCGATCCTTTGTCCAGCTTCGAAACGCCGCCGGAAAGTGTGGCGGAATTATCCTGCAGCTTGCCCATGCCTTTTGCCAGCTCCTTGGATCCGCCGGCAAGCTTCACCTCACCGTTTGCCAGAGACTGGGTGCCGGATACCAGCGAGTCGAGGCCGGTGGTCAGCTCTCCGTCTTTGCCGGTTGCCTGGGAAAGAGTCTCATACATGTTGCCAAGTCCGTTCTTTATCACGGTCATGCCGCCGATGAGCGTGGTCTGCTGCTGCCCGGCTTCCGGGTCGTAGCTTCCCAGTGAACCGGAAGCCTTCTCCAGACCTTCCTTGACCTGGCCGACTCCGGATGAAGCGGCTGAGATACCGTCCTTCGCCGAGGAGACGCCGCTGCCGATCTTGTTCAAAGGCTGGTCAGAGCCGCTTCCGGCGACGGCATCCAGGGTCCCGTAGACCGTGGCCGCCTCCTTCGTGGCCTTGCCCAGATCGTTGACCAGATCGCTTCCTACTCTGGCGGTAAGCTTCTGCTTTTCTTTATCGCTGAGCTTGGAGAGAGCGCCGTTCAGCTCCAGCAGGTACTGGTATACGTCGTAGGACGCCGGCGTGACCGCAGTCAGGCTTCCGTTCACCTCGTTGATACCGTCCACCGCGGAGCCCAGACCTTCCTCCACCTGGCCCAGGCCTTTGTTCACCTGGCCGAGGCCTCCGATGGCGCCGGGATCGCTTTCTGTTCCGCTTCCGTCAAGCCCCTTCTTGAGCTGTTTCATTCCCTGCAGAACACTGTCCGAGCCGGCGTACAGCTGTCCCGTTCCGGTGGTGAGATCCGTCATCTGGGAGATCAGGCTGCCCCTGAGCTTTTCCGCCCCGGAGTTCAGCTTCTTCGAGCCGGAAAGGGCGCTGTCCGTCCCCTTCTTCAGCTTGTCCGCGCCTTCCTTCAGCTGGTCGACGCCATCTTCCAGAGCAGGCATATTGTCATACAGCAGATCGATCCCCTGATACAGCTGCTTCGAGCCGTCCATCAGTGCCCTGGCGCCCTTGTCCAGCTCTCTGATCTGGTCATCGTAATCCAGATCGCCGATATCGTCGGCATCCACCTCATCGAAGATGGAGTTGGTCACCACGGTCATCATGTCCTGAATGTTGAAGTCCTTCGCGGTTCCGGTGATCGTCACCGTATCCTCCAGATCGATGTTCAGCAGATCCGGATCGATGTCCAGCGCCTCGGAAATACCCGGAACAGCGATCGCCGCCACGACTTTTTTATCACCGTCGTCGATGACCTTGCCGTGATCGATGCTGATGTCCGTGAAGCTCTCATCCTCCGCGATGAAGGCCGTAAGCGCCAGGAACGGAACTGTCGTACCCTTGTCGTCCTTCGCGGTATTCCGGTAGTTGATGATGATCTTCACCTCACCGCTGGCGCCCTCCATATCGCTGCCGGACACCTCTTTGCCGTTGAGAAAATAGGATATCCCCAGCTGGACGGGAACTTCCTTGTCCGTCGTTCCCTGATAGAAGATGTCATTGCCCTCGGCGTTCCAGGTCAGTTCGTCCCCTTCCCCGGTCTCGAAGGTCTCATCGCCTTTGACATTTTCGATGTCCTTGAGGTTCGACCGGTCGTGGATCTTATCCATCTCGCCGCTGTTCAGCAGCTCGTCACTGACGGTGATCTCGCTCTGGGATCCGTCCGCTTCCGTCACGACGTAGACCGTCTCTTCCTTTGAAACTTCCGATGCCGCGGATACCGGCACCGTACCTAAGGTGAGCATGGCCAGCGCAGCTGCCAGTGCCAGGAGTTTTCTGCTTTTGTTCTTCCCTGTCATCCCTGTTCCTCCTCCGGGTCTTGATGAGTCTTAACGTTTTTGTCCTGCCTTTGCTTATCGATGAATCCCCTGCTGGTCCGGCAGATGATCCCGTCAAACAGAACGAAGAATGACGGGACAAAGAACATGACCACCAGCAGGCTGATGATGGCTCCTCTGCCCATGAGCAGGCAAAGGGATCCGATCAGGTCGATGTCCGAATATATGCCCACGCCGATGGTAGCCGCGAAAAAGCTCAGCGCGCTGACCAGCACCGACGGCATGGACGTGGAGTGCGCGATGGTGACGGCCTGACGCTTATCCTTTCCGGCGAACCGTTCGCGCTTGTACCGGTTCGTCATGAGTATGGCGTAGTCCACCGTGGAGCCCAGCTGTACCGTGCCGATGATGATGGACGTGATAAAGGCCAGTACCGTACCTGTATAATACGGTATTCCCAGGTTGATGAAAATACCCAATTCGATGGATGCCACTAAAATGATGGGCAGCGAGATGGACTGCAGCGCGATGAGGATGATGAGGAAAATCGCCGCCACGGAAACCCCGGTGACCACCTTGAAATCCCGGTCCGTGATGTTGATCAGATCCTTGGTGCAGGGTCCCTCCCCGATGAGCAGACCGCCCGGATCGTACCGTTCGACGATGCCGTTCAGCTCATCGATCTGCCGGTTCACCTCATCGCTGGCCACCGCGTATTCCGAATTGATGATGGCCAGTTCGTATTTGTCGCTCTTCAGCTCGCCCTCCAGCTTGTTCGGCACCATGGAGTCAGGTAACGTCGGTCCGAGCGTCCCCTCAAGGCTCAGCGTATACCCCACCCCGTCCACTTTGTCGATCTCTTTCATCATATCCCGCACGTCCTTCTGCGGGGTGTTGGAATCGATGAGGAGCATATGGGTGCAGTTCATATTGAAATCCTCAGCCAGCTTCTCATTGGCTACAGCGAAGGGAAGGCTCTGGGGAATGCTTTCGTCGAGCTTGTAATATACGTCTGTGTGCCGGTAGCCGTAAAAAGCCGGTCCCAGCAGGATCAGAAAGATAGCGGCGAAGATCAGCGGCCTCTTCACGATGGCAGCGGACAGTCTGTCGAATTTCGGAACCAGCGGTTTGTGCCGCAGTTTGTTGATGAATTTCTCGCAGCACAGCAGCAGCGCCGGCAGAATGGTCACGCTGGAGATCACGCCGATGAGCACACCCTTAGCCAGGACGATACCCATGTCCATTCCAAGCTGGAAGGTCATGAAGCAGAGAGCCAGGAATCCCGCAATGGTGGTAAGGGAGCTGCTGGAGATGGAGACCAGCGTCCTGGCAATGGCGTTGGCCATGGCCTCCTCCCTGTCCATCTTCAGCACGTTCCTGTGCTCCTCGTAGCTGTTCCACAGGAAGATGGAGTAGTCCGTGGTGACCGCCAGCTGCAGCACCGCGGCGATGGCCTGGGTGATGAAGCAGATCTCCCCGTTGAAGATGTTCGAGCCCATATTGTAGATGATCGCCATGCCGATCCCCGAAATGAACAGCAAAGGCAGGGCGAAGGAATTCATGAAGATCCCCAGGACGATGATGGCCAATAGTACTGCCACCGCCACGTATATGGGCTCCTCGTGTTCGATGAGTTCCTTCAGGTCCTCCACGAATCCGGACATGCTACTTAAGAAGCACTGTTCTCCGCCCATTTCCCGGATCTTCACGACAGCATCCAGGGTCTCGTCGTCCGATGTGGGCTTGTCGAAGAACACCGCCATCATGGTGGTGTCGCCGCTGTTGAACTTATCGTAGACGGACTCCGGCAGCATGCTTTCCGGAATGGACAGATCGAGAATGGTGTCGTACCAGATCACCGTGTCCACGTGATCCACGTCCTCCACTTTCTCCTTGAACTTCGCCACTTCCTTGGGTTCCATTCCCTCCACCATAACGATGGCGAAGCCGCCTTTGCCGAACTCGTCCAGCAGGATGTCCTGCCCCTTGATGGTGTCGATGCTGTCCGGCAGATAGGTCAGCACGTCATAATTGACCCTGGTGCTGATCATGCCGAAGACGGACGGCACCAGAAGAAGCAAAGCGATGATGATGATTATCCTGCGCCGTTTGACGACGGCTCTGGCGAAACGAAGCATACTTATGTCATTCCCTCTGTTCGTTGAATCATTAGATGTACCGAAAATCCCGTAATTATACCCAACATATAGTAATATAATCCATCATCATCTTCTATGTACAAAAAAAGAGGCCTGCACAAATTTTGTGCAAAACCTCGATTGTGTTAAAATCATTTTTCCTGCCGGCCGACCGCGGCCGCCTTCTCCGCGCTGGCCAGAAGGGATTTCACGGATCCGGTGAACAGGATATTGTGCATCTGGGCCATTTCTTCCGGCGTGCGGTCCATTCCGCTGCGGAACCAGTCCAGCACGTCCCCCACCACAGCGTTCACGTAAAATGCCGCCGTAAGATGCAGAGCTTCTTCGGAATATCTGTGTCCCTTCATCTGCTGGGAGACGATGACCTCCGCGTGGCGGAACATGACGTCGTTGATGAAGCGGTACAGCAGGTCACTGCTGATGGATTCGTAGATGTGAAGGATCATCTGCCGGTTCTCGTAGAGATAATCCAGCGCTGCCCTCAGTCCCCCTTCCCAATCGTGTTTCGCCTCGTATCCTCCCAGGATCTCCTGTGTCTTCTCCTCGAACATCCACTTCAGCAGCTCATAGATGTCGTGGAAGTGATAATAGAAGGTGTTTCTTGTCAGACCGCAGGCATCGGTGATGTCGCGTATGGTGATCCTGTCCAGCGTCCTGGTCCGGAGAAGATCCGACACAGCCTGAGCCATGGCTTTCTGCGTAAGATTGCTCATGACAGGACCTCCGTTTCCATCTGCATCCGGGCGGACAGCTTCACGTTGCCGTAGAGCAAAAGCTGGCTGATCCGGCATGCTTCTTTGCGGATGTCGGTGCTCAGGGTGCCCTTAGGCTGCCGGAAGGAATAACTGTAGTCACCGTTCTCACCCGCTTCTTCCAAAGCGCAGGCGCAGGCTGCCGCAGCCGTGCCGGAAGCGCAGCTTCCTTCGAAATAGGTGGTGTCCACATCCCGGACATAGACGATGGGCGTCATGTCCTTCGTTTCAGCGTCCAGGAACATCACCCCGAAGGCAGGCAGATCTCTGGTCGAGGTCCGATAGACGCTGCCTTTGATATGCGCGAACAGACGGCCGAGTTCGTCGTGACCGGACATCCGGATCCTGTCGTAGGGAACAGAAGTGATGGCGAGATGGGAGATGCCGTCCAGGTGGACGATCTTTCCTCCGAGGCAAGCTCCGTCTTCTTCCTTCGGGAGGCCGAACATATCCGCAAGGTCTGACGGCACCTTGATCCGGATGTCTTCGATCTCCTCCGGAAGGGGCATTTCCAGACGGACACAAGCGCTGAGTTTCTCCCCGTCATCGTCCTCCGGTTCGATCCAGGCCTCGAGCGGATGATCGCATCCGCTGACCTGCACCTTGAGGGACGAAGGCCGCGGCTCCTGCAGTGTCGACGCGTAGAAAGCAAAGGATCTGCTGGCGTTTCCGCAGAACTCCATGCCGCACATGTTCATGGCGGGAAGGCCTGCCTTTCCCTCCTTCTGAGCGGTTTCGGCCAGCACGTATCCCACCTGTTCCGCCTCCGGATGTTTCTCCAGAAGCTCATGGGCGATCCTCTGGTAATCCTTGCGTTCCACAGGACTCAGCACCAGGATGGTGATGTTGCCCTCGGGATCGGCTATGATATAGTCGATGGTCTGTTTCATGTCGTTTTCCTTTTCTCTGTCGCGGGTGCTATTTTACGGTCACGTTTATCTTCGCTCTGACGCCGTTGTTGGCGTGGACGTAGACGGTGCATACGCCTGCGGACACACCGGTGATCCGTCCCTTCCTGTTCACTTTGGCCACGCTGCTGTTGCTGGTAGTATACCTGTATTTCGCGGCGTGTACCATGAGTTTTTTCTCTGGCTTGGCTTTTTTGATCTTTGCCCGGATCTTCTTCGTTTTACCGGTATTCAGCGTGATCTTCTTTGTTTTTACCGAGACCTTCCGGGCGTTGGTGTACTTGCCGCTCTCGTTTCCGGTCAGAACGTGCAGGATCAGGGATCTCGACATCACCTGATACTTTCCGTCGACCTTCTTCTGGGCGACGATCCTGTACCGGTAGGCCGTGTTCTTCTTCAGTTTTTTGCAGGTGAACGCTTTTTTGCCGGCGCTCACGGTTTTGATCTTCTTCAGCTTCTTGTTCTTTCCGCACTTGGCCATGTAGATCACATAGCGGTCGGCGCCTGTCTTCTTCGACCAGGTCAGTTTCACGGAACGCTTGCCTTTGGCGACAGCCTTTGCGAGAAGCACGCTGCTTTTCGGCGCGGATACGCTCCCGTCTCCCTGATCGGCGGAGTCTTTGCCGGTATCCGGATCGACCTGCTCACCTCCCGGG
>CACXCQ010000028.1 GCA_902766185.1 uncultured Eubacteriales bacterium | reverse complement strand
CTATGGTTTTTCCCGAGAGCTTCTGCAAAGGCTGGTCCATCTCTGCGAACTGCAGCCGCCACGCGTGCAAAAGCTGGCTCGATACGTCGTGTTTCCTGCAAAGGCTGTTCACCCTCGGATCGCCGTACTTCGGATCTCCCGCCAGCGGATGCCCTGCCTTTGCGAGATGGACACGGATCTGGTGGGTGCGCCCGGTGATCAGCTCCGCCTCGATCAGGCTGAACTGCCGATCCGCCTTGAGCGGGCGAACGTGGGTCTCCGAAGCCCTCGCGCCGGCCTCGGCGGGTTGCCCGGATCCTGCGGCCTGCCCGGATCCTGCGGACTCGGCGCTGACCCGGTTGGTCTCCTCGTCCTTCACCAGCGCGTCGGTCAGGATCATCTCCTTATCGATGCGTCCCGCCGCCACCGCCAGGTAGAACTTGCGGATGCTCTCCCTTTCCCGGATGCATCTGGTCAGTTCCCGCACCGCCGGTGCTGTCTTGCCGAAGATCACCAGGCCGCTGGTGTTGCGGTCGATGCGGTTGACCGGAGCCGGAGTGAAGACCTTGGATCTGCCCGGGTCGTACTCTCCCTTTTCCTGCAGATACCCGCAGACCTGATTGACCAGAGTGTTCCGCTTCTCGATCGCGTCCCCGTGGACCAAAAGCCCTCCCGGCTTGCTCACGATCAGCACCTGATCATCCTCATACGCGATCTGAAACTGCCTTCTGGCAGCCGGTTTCTTCTCCGCCGGTTTCACAAAAGCGTCCAGCTGTTCCTGGGTCAGATACAGGGTCATCTCATCCCCGATGACCAGCAGTTCCTCCTCCCGGACCCTGCGTCCGTTCACCTTCAGATCCTTGCGGATGATCCGGTAGATGCGGGACAGGGGCGCCCCCTTCAGATATTTTCGCAGGAATCGGTCGACTCTCTGCCCTGCTTCGTTTTCACCGACGATGATTTTGATCATTTTCTTCGTGTTCTGACTCCTCTGCCGGATTCTGTGTCCGGTCCCCTGCCTTCGCCGGAATCCGCTTCCGAGACCAGCACGCACATTATACAACATCCAGTACCCAGAAACAATTATGTGAAGAAAAAATCACCGTATCTGTAGACATCCTCCGCAGTCCATTATCCGCTCCTCCACGATTTTGACACGACTCCCTGCCCCAGGAAGTGCGGAAGGAAAAGTCAATGTTATTACGCCTCAGAGCCAGCCAAACCATGACTTTCCTCTCGCGCAAAGGCTGGACAGCACCATGCAGTCAATGTTTTCCTTCCTAAAGTCGTCCGAAACATTGACTCCTCTCCCGGATCCACTCGCTTGAGCTGAGAAAGTCAATGTTACAGCACGTTATAATACCCATAACATTGACTTCTCCTTCCCGGATCGCAGAAATGAAATTGAGAATATCCCGAGTCTGTGATAAAATATCGTAGACACGAGAGGTGAATAGATTGAGAGATTTCTTCTACAGGAACAATGACCTGATCATCGTGATCCTGATTCTGGTGGCGGCTGCCTTCCTGATCTACGACCGGGTGGGGATCATCATGGATTACCCCGAGCAGGCAGCGCTGAACCAGGCGGAAGCCGTTCAGGAACTGGAGTCGCAGGAGCAGGCCGAGGATGCGGATTCGCAGGACCCGACTGAAGAGCCCGCCGAGGATGCCGAGGATGCTGACGATGCCGATCAGGCCGACCAATAAATCAATAAGTCAATAAACCAACAAACCAATACCGTAAGCAAAACGAGCCATCGTTAACTACATGGAATAAAGGAGGTCAAAATGCCACTGGTAACAAGCAAGGAAATGTTCGCAAAAGCATACGACGGAGGTTACGCCATCGGCGCGTTCAACGTCAACAATATGGAGATCGTGCAGGGAATCACTGAGGCCGCTTCTGAACTGAAGAGCCCGGTCATTCTGCAGGTATCCAAAGGCGCCCGTGCCTACGCCAACCACACTTATCTGGTGAAGCTGGTCGAGGCAGCCATCCAGGAGAATCCGGATCTGCCCATCGTCCTCCATCTGGACCACGGCGATTCCTTCGAGCTCTGCAAGAACTGCATCGACGGCGGTTTCACATCCGTCATGATCGATATGTCGTCAAAGCCCTTTGAAGAGAACATCGAAGTGACCCGCCAGGTCGTCGAGTACGCTCACGAGCACGGCGTTGTCGTGGAAGCGGAACTGGGAACTCTGGAAGGCGTTGAGGATGAGGTCGTGGTCGAAGCCGGCCAGGCCAGCTACACCCGTCCGGAAGAAGTCGAGGAATTCGTTTCCCGCACCGGATGCGACTCTCTGGCCATCGCCATCGGAACATCCCACGGAGCGTATAAATTCCGTCCCGAGCAGTGCACGAGGAATGAGGAAGGCATCCTGGTACCTCCCCCACTTCGCTTCGATGTGCTGGAAGAAGTAACGAAGAGACTTCCGGGCTTCCCCATCGTTCTTCACGGTTCTTCTTCCGTTCCCCAGGAATTCGTTGAAATGGTCAACCAGTATGGCGGCAATATGCCCAACGCCATCGGAATCCCGGAGGAGCAGCTCCGCAAGGCAGCGCAATCCGCCGTCTGCAAGATCAACATCGACTCCGATATCCGTCTTGCCATGACCGGCAACATCCGCAAGCACTTCGCCGAGCATCCCGATCACTTCGACCCGCGCCAGTACCTGAAGCCGGCCAGACAGGCGGTCAAGGACATGGTCGCCCGCAAGATCGTCAACGTGCTGGGCTCCGACGGAAAGATCTAAGCAGCAACTCCTTCGCGGAGATACGCAGGTAAACGAAAAAACGAAACCCCGCAATAACGCGGGGTTTTCTTATACAAAAGCAGGCGCGCCGCAGTTCATTACTTCGCGGCTTCGATCATGCTGTTCTTCAGCGTCCAGAGCTTGCGGGACAGGTCGACGTAGTAGGTCTGGGGATTCTCGAAACGCTTCATTTCGTCCCACATCAGATTCTGCTGCTCGATGCAGTACGCCCGGATATCCTTGATGTCCGGCGATTCGTAGACGCACTCACCGCCCCGGAAGATCTGCTGCTGCAGTTCCCTGACGTAGAAGTTGGTGATGGTCTTCTTCTTCCAGCTGTGGGTCGGATCGAAGATCTCATACTCATCGCCCTCGGGCATCTCTTCGTCGCGCAGAGCGATCACGTCGCCCAGAAGCCGGTCGGTGTCCTTATCGAAGAAGCGGAAGATCTTCTTGAATCCGGGGTTGGTGATCTTCTCCGGATTTTCGCTGATCTTGATCTTGGGGATCATCTCGCCGTCCTTCTCCAGGGCCGCCAGCTTGTAGACACCGCCGAAGACCGGTTCGGTCTTGGAGGTGATCAGCTTCTCACCTACGCCGAAGGAATCGATGCAGGCGCCTTCGGAGATGACCTCGCGGATGATGTGCTCATCCAGAGAGTTGGAGATAACGATCTTGCAGTCCTCAAGACCGGCCTCGTCCAGCATCTTTCTCGCGTTCTTCGTCAGGTAGGAGATATCGCCGCTGTCGATACGGATGCCCTTGGCCGGCGGATCCAGTTCCTTGAAGACCTTGATGGCCGCGGGGATACCGGACTTCAGCACGTTGTAGGTATCCACCAGAAGCGTAGCGTTGGTGGGATAGATCTCCGTATATGTTTTGAACGCCTCGTATTCGTTGTCGAACATCTGCACCCAGCTGTGAGCCATGGTGCCCAGAGCAGGTGTGCCGAAGAACTCGTCCGCGATGGTGCAGGCTGTTCCCGCGCATCCGCCGATGTAGGAGGCCCGGGCGCCGTAGATCGCTGCCGCGGTGCCGTGGGAACGGCGGGTGCCGAATTCCATTACCGGCCGGCCCTGTGCCGCCCGGACGATCCGGCTCGCCTTAGTGGCGATCAGGCTCTGGTGGTTCACCAGAAGCAGAATCATGGTCTCCACGAACTGGGCCTGCATCACCGGTCCGCGGACCGTGATCAGGGGCTCACCCGGGAAGATGGGCGTTCCCTCCGGAATTGCCCACACGTCGCAGGTGAACTTGAAGTTCGCCAGATAGTTCAGGAACTCCTCATTGAAGATTCCTTTGTTTCTAAGATACTCGATGTCCTCCGGAGAAAACTCCAGCTTTTTCATGTATTCGATGACCTGCTCGAGTCCTGCCATGATGGCGTAACCGCCGTCCTCCGGGATCTTGCGGAAGAACATATCGAAATATCCGATCTCGTCCGCCATGTCCGCCGTGAAATAGCCGTTGGCCATGGTGATCTCGTAATAGTCCGTCAGCATGGTCAGGTTCAGTTTTTCAATCATTTTTTTCCTCCGATCTGTTATGGAAGCCTCTTCATCCTTAAGAAGAAAACACCCCCCGTCAACGCGCGGCTCGCGATGCCGCCAGTGACATCAGTATAGTATTTTTTTCAGGAATTGTCCAGTATAGGAGCCTTCCACCTGTGCCACCTCCTCCGGAGTTCCCTCCGCAACGATGGTCCCGCCGCGGGAGCCGCCGTCCGGTCCCAGGTCGATGATGTGGTCCGCCCGTTTGATGACGTCCAGATTGTGCTCGATGACCACAACTGTATTGCCCAGATCCACCAGCTTTTCCAGCATGGCCAGAAGCTTCTCCACATCGGCGAAGTGCAGACCCGTAGTTGGCTCGTCGAGAATGTAAAGCGTCCGTCCGGTGCTCTTCTTTGACAGCTCCGACGCCAGCTTGATCCGCTGGGCTTCGCCTCCCGAAAGCTGGGTGCTGGGCTGTCCCAGTTTGATGTAGCCCAGGCCCACATCCTCCAAAGTCTGGAGCTGCCGGGCGATGGGCGGATGGTTTTTGAAGAATTCCAGAGCCTCGCTCACGTTCATGTCCAGCACGTCGTAGATGCTCTTGCCCTTGTAGCGGACCTCCAGTGTCTCCCGGTTGTAACGCCTGCCTTTGCAGACCTCGCAGGGCACGAAGACATCCGGCATGAAGTG
>CACXCQ010000027.1 GCA_902766185.1 uncultured Eubacteriales bacterium | reverse complement strand
GCCGGCATGATGGAATTGGCAGACGTGCGGGACTCAAAATCCCGTGGTGGCAACACCGTGTGGGTTCGACCCCCACTGCCGGCACCACCGCAATTACTTAAAACCGGGAGGAATATTCAATGAGTGGCACAATGATGACAATTATACCCCTTATACTGCTGATCGTGATCATGTATTTCCTGATGATCAGACCTCAGAAGAAGCGGGAAAAGGAAACGACAGCCATGCGCAACAGCGTGCAGGTCGGAGATGAGATCGTGACGATCGGCGGTATCTGCGGCAAGATCGTGAAGACGAAGGATGAGACCATCGTCATTCAGGTCGGCGCGGATAAAGTCAAGATGGAAATGATGAGATGGTCCATCTCCAAGGTCACCAGCGAGGGCAAGAACCACAATAAGGCGACAGCGGACGATTACGACGAGATCGGCGATGCCGAAGAGAAGGAAGTCCGCAAGTCCAAGCCCAAGAGGATGAAGAAGGCGGCTCCTGCCGTTGAGGAAAAGCCCGCGGAGCCGGAAGAAGCACCTGCGGAAGCACCTGTCGAAGAGCCTGCTGAGGCACCGGCAGAGGCACCTGCGGACGAGGCGGTTTCCGAAGAGGAATAATGACATCGATGATTTCCAGATCATATCCGAAAGAAGGAGTGGAATACGCTTCTTCTTTCGCTTTTTTCTTGTTTATGGGCTGAAAAACATGTATAATATAAGATGCTGTTCTATCGAGAGGAAGAATGTGCATTTTTTTAGTATTTAGCTGGAGGATAAAATGAGTTATAACGTAAGAAGAGTGCTGGCGATAGTCTTTATTATTATCATCGCATTCGGTTGGGTCGTTACAGTCAAGGGGATAGGGCCACTGACGCCGGTAAAGGATCGGATGGGATTAGGTTTGGACATCAAGGGCGGTGTATACGTAGTCCTTGAGGCAGACGCGAAAGATCTGGCGAAATACAGCTCAGAAGAAGACAAGCGTACCGTCATGGAACAGACCCAGGCGGTCATCGAAAACCGTGTCAACGAGTTGGGCCTTTCGGAGCCTACGGTAACCATCGAGGGTGAGAACCGTATCCGTGTGGAGCTGCCCGGCGCCGAAAACGCTGAAGAAGCTATCGCCCAGATCGGTAAGACCGCACAGCTGTTGTTCATTCTGGCGGACGGAACGGAGGTGCTGGACGGAGGCAGCGTCAAGGACGCCCAGGCCGCCCAGGACGATAAGTCCACCGGATACGCAGTCAATCTGCAGTTCGATTCCAGCGGAGCTGACAAATTCTATGAAGCCACCAAGAAGGCTTACAACGGAGAGGTCACGTCCGCTATTCAGGGCGTAGACGACGGTGCCATCGCCATCGTTCTCGACAACGAGATCATTTCCGCGCCTCACGTCAATGAGCCCATCGCCGGAGGAAGCTGCAGCATCACCGGTGATTTCACCCAGGAGGAAGCATCCAACCTGGCGGCGCTGATCCGCGGCGGTTCGCTTCCCATCACCCTGACCGAGGTCACCTCCTCGGTGCAGTCGGCACAGATCGGATTCAACGCGCTGGAAAAGAGCGTTTACGCCGGCCTGATCGGCCTGGCGCTGGTCCTGCTGCTGATGCTGCTGGCCTACAGAGGACTGGGCATCGCTGCTGACCTGGCGCTGCTGTTCTACGTGGTCATCGTCGTGAACATCATGTCACTCATGCATGTCACCCTGACCCTGCCGGGCATCGCCGGTATCATCGTCGCCGTCGGTATGGCGGTAGACGCCAACGTCATCATATTCTCCCGTATACGGGAGGAACTCACCGCCGGACGAAGCGTCCGGGTAGCTGCGGAGACAGGATTCAAGCGTGCGCTGACATCCATCATCGACTCCCAGGTGACCACACTGATCGCTGCGGTCATCCTGTATGAAGTGGGAACCAGCTCGGTCAAGGGCTTTGCGTTCACCTTCATGGTCGGTATCATCGTCAGTATCTTTACCGCTGTCATCATCACCCAGCTGTACGTAGGCCTGTTCGCTCAGAGCAAGTCCACGGCCAAGCTCGGATTCTTCGGCATCAAGAAAGACGGTGAGGCAGCCTTTACCTTCAAGAACATCATTCCGATCATCGACAAGAGAAAGTTCTTCTACATTCTCTCCGCGGTCATCCTGGTCATCGGCCTGGGATGCGGCGTGATCCGGGGCCTCAACTTCGGTATCGACTTCACCGGCGGTACCATGATCCAGATGGATATGGGCAAGCAGGTGAAGATCAGCGATGTGGAGAAGGCCATCGCGCAGTACGATCTGGATCCCACCATCATCTATTCCGGAGAGGGTAATGAAGAGATCGTCATCAGGACCACCAAGGCCCTCGAAAATGAAGACCGGGCCAAAGTGATCGATTCGATCAATGAGGAATTCGGCACCACCGATGAAGACGTCATCGCGCAGGAACTCTTCGGTGGATCCATCGGAAAGGAACTGCGTAACAACGCCATCCTTGCTTTGGTCATCGCGGCGCTGTGTATGCTGGTCTACATCCGGATACGGTTCCGCCAGTGGAGGTTCGGCGGAGCGGCCCTTCTGGGCGTGCTCCACGACGTACTGATCGTGGTTTCCTTCTACGCCATCTTCCAGGTGACGGTGAACAACCCGTTTATCGCGGGTATCCTGACGGTAGTCGGTTACTCCATCAACGATACCATCGTTATCTTCGACCGGATCAGAGAGAACCTGAAGTACATGAAACGGGGAACTCTGGTGGAGACCATCGACAGGTCCCTGACCCAGACTCTGGGCAGATCCCTGATGACATCGGCCACCACGCTGCTGGTCATGGTACCGCTGCTGGTCATGGCCGGAGACGCCATCCGGGTGTTCATCCTGCCTCTGATGGTCGGTATCCTTGCCGGAACGTATTCGTCCATCTGCATGTGTTCGCCGCTGTACTATGAGTTCAGCACCATGAACAAGGTCTCAACATATGAGCGGCAGGTGAAGCTGGCGAAGAAGCAGGCCAAAAAAGAAGCGAAAGAAGCGAAGAAACTGGGCGCTCCCGTGAAGGAGGAGACGAAGGCGGAAGAGGCAAAGGCAGATAAGCCCGCGGCCGAGACCGACGCCCCGGTGAAGGATAAGGCCGAAGACGCCGTTAAAGACAGTGGCGCGGCGGAACAGGCAAAGGCAGAAAAGCCCGCTGAGAAGCCGGTGAAAAACCCGGAGAAGAGCGGTGAACGCCGTTCCAAGCGGTATGTGAAAGGAAATAACAAGAAGACTGCTGAGGTCAGAGACGACGATGAGGGAACCTTCCGTCTCTAGATCATCTGCAGACGGATAACCTTGTACATCGAGGCCCACATTGACGGAAGCGTTCGTGCGCTTCCGTCAATCTCATACATCCAGAAGAAACATGAAGAAGAAATCCGAATTCCTGAATACAATGCTGGAGTACAACAGCAATTATGACATCGATCTGATCAGCCGCGCGTACGATGTGGCGGAGGAGATGCACAGGGGACAGCTGCGGAAATCCGGAGAACCCTATCTCATCCACCCGATGGCCGTGGCAGAGATCCTGGCAGAGCTCGGCATGGATGACGAAACCGTCGTCGCGGGGCTTCTTCATGATGTGGTGGAGGATACTCCTTATACCATGGAGGAGCTGGCCCGGGATTTCGGCGATGAGGTAGGTCTTCTGGTGGACGGCGTCACCAAGCTGGGTTCACTGAAGTTCGAAAGCAAGGAAGCCCGGCAGGTGGAGAATCTGCGGAAGATGTTCCTGGCCATGTCGAAGGACATCCGGGTACTGATCATCAAGCTCTCCGACCGTCTCCACAATCTGCGGACCATCAACTACATGTCCCACGAGAAGATCGTCGAAAAGTGCCAGGAGACCCTGGACATCTACGCTCCTCTGGCAGCCAGGCTGGGAATCTACTCCATGAAGATGGAGCTGGAGGATATCGCTCTGAAGTTCCTGGAGCCGGAAGCCTACTACGATCTTGCGGAGCAGGTCAGCGAGCGCAAGGAGGAGCGGGAAGGCGCCATCGATAACATCATCCTGAAGATGAAGAAGAGCCTGGACGATCTGGGGATCCGCTACGAGGTCTACGGCAGATCCAAGCACTTCTACAGCATCTATAAGAAGATGAAGTTCCAGCACAAGAACATCGACGAGATCTTCGACCTGATGGCCGTGCGCATCATCGTGGAGTCCGTCCGGGACTGCTACGCCGTGCTCGGCCTCGTCCACACCATGTGGACGCCGATCCCCGGACGCTTCAAGGACTACATCGCCATGCCCAAGCCCAACATGTACCAGTCTCTGCACACCACGGTGATCGGGGACGCGGGCAGACCCTTTGAGATCCAGATCCGGACCTACGAGATGCACCGCATCGCGGAATACGGTATCGCAGCCCACTGGAAGTACAAAGAAGGCATCCACTCCGATACGGAGGAGGTCAAGCTTTCCTGGCTGCGCCAGGCTCTGGAGTGGCAGAAGGATGTGAACGATCCGCGGGAATTCATGGAATCCCTGAAGATGGATCTCTTCTCCAGCCAGGTCTTCGTCTTCACGCCGCAGGGCGATGTTATCGAGCTTCCGGCGGGATCGACCCCTCTGGACTTCGCGTTCAAGATCCATACGGATGTTGGCTGCAAGTGCGTAGGCGCCAAGGTCAACGGGAAGATGGTCACCATCGATCATCCCCTTGAAAACGGCAACATCATCGAGATCGTCACCTCGCCGAACGCGGCTGGGCCAAGCATAGACTGGCTGAAGATCGCCAGAAGCAGCTCTGCCAGGAACAAGATCCGGCAGTGGCTGAAGAGGGAGAATCGCAACGACGCCGTCGACAAGGGCAAGGATCTTTATGACAAATACCTTCGAAAGAAGGGACACGATCCCAAGGTCCTTCTGAAAAATGCCAACCTCAACCGGGCGGTCAAGGATCTGAACTTCCGGGATCAGGACGAGCTGTTTACCCAGCTCAGCTACGGCGGAAACTTCCAAAGCAAGGTGCTGGCCCTGCTTTTGGGCTATGAGGAAGAGGCGGGGCGCCTCGAGGAGACGGCGAAGGACTCCACCCTCATGGACGATCTGGTGCAGATCGGCGAAAAGGTCAGCAAACGGACGGAGCGGCAGGAACAGGACAGACGCCGCGCGGTGGATTCCACCGGTGTGGTGGTGGATGGCGTGGACAATCTGCTGATCCAGCTCGGACGCTGCTGCAGACCCGTTCCCGGCGATGACATCATCGGATTCATCACCAAAGGCAGGGGAATCACGGTGCATCGCAAGGACTGCGACAACCTGCGGAACATGACTGAGGAGGATCGTCAGCGCATGATCCAGGTGAGCTGGGATCCATCCACCCTCGATGGCTCCTACAACACCACCATCGCGCTGTTCGCCCGGGATCAGAAGGGGATATTCTCGAGCATTTCCAAGATCTGTGAG
>CACXCQ010000026.1 GCA_902766185.1 uncultured Eubacteriales bacterium | reverse complement strand
GCCGTGACCGCAGGGATCCGAAGCCTGTCGAGCGCCTCCAGCAGAAGTTCCTCCGCGCCGGCCAGCCGCACGCCGGTACCGATCAGGATCAGCGGCGCCTTTGCTTCGCGGATCCGTTCCAGCACCTCGTCGACATCCGCTCCGGAGATCTCCGGCACAGTTTCACCCGCCAGGTCCGCCGAAACGATACTGCGGATCTGAGCCCCGGTGTGTTCCGTCTCCCGGGAATAGTGCGCGAGCTCTTCCGTATCGATGACTGCGCCCTGCACATCCAGAGGCACATCGATCCACACCGGCCCCTTGCGGCCGGACGTTGCCAGCGCCATGGCCTTTTCCAGATGATAGGCGATCTCCGCCGGCTCCGTCACCTGCACCGCGTACTTGGTCATGTTGGCCACAGAATGGATGATGTCGAATTCCTGATCCCCCAGCTGACGCAGCTGAAGCTCCGGCGCCGCGTGGATCGTAGTCTCCCGTTTGATCTGCCCGGAGATCACGATCATGGGGATGGAGTCCAGCCATGCCCCCATGACGCCGGTGACGGCGTTGGTTCCCCCGGGCCCGCTGGTCACGCAGACCGCCGCCATCCTGCCGGTGAGCCGTGCGTAGCTTTCCGCCGCGATGGCACAGGCCTGCTCGTGGTGGTTGAAGGTGCAGCGGATGCGCCCGCTGTTTCCGAAGGCATCGTTCAGATGCATGGCTCCGCCGCCGGTGACGGTGAAGCAGTCGGTGACGCCCCGATCCGCCAGATATTCCGTTATGTAATCTGCCACTCTGATCTTCATATCGTATCCGTTTCACCCGTGCCCGGCTTCAGTTCCGCTCCCCGCTGGGGATCCGGATCATCCGGTCCGTATAGATGTCGGTTTTATCTCTGCCGCGCTCCCACTCGTCAGGGGCGAGGACCATCGTCTCTTCCCGGTCATCCAGCCAGGCCGCCCACCAGGAGAAGGAGGAGTTGGCCAGAATGTGATGCCTGCAGTACCTCATGAGGAAGAACTCATCGATGTCCCGCAACCCGGGATCATCAACAGGCACAAAGGCAGGATCGTCCGCCGCCAGTTCGCGAATGTATTCCTTATCGTCGGAGAAGAGGAAAAACACAGCGGCCGGGCAAGCCTCCCTCACCCGCCGGATGGCCTCCCTGTAGTAGTCATCCGTGCAGATCCCGGTGTAGATCTCTTCGTTCTTTCCTTCGAAATAATCGGTCCTGCGGAAGTGCACGCTGACCGATGGCACAGCGACGATCTGTTCATAATACCTGCGAAAAGCCTCGCCGGACAAGCACTCCTGGTGGCAGTCAAAGTCCTTCCTCAGCTTTTCCTGCACCTTTGGGTCGGCGAAGTATTTTTCGCTCTGCCAGAATCCCTTCAGACAACTGCTGCGCATATCCAGGACCCCGGGAATGAAATTCTCGCTTTTCTCTTCGTAATCCTGCCGGAAGATCCTCCGGATCTTTTTCACCAGTTCACTCTTCGAACGGGATATCCACCGTATTGCGGGGTTTGCCGTCTTATACTTCAGATGAAAGATCTCCCGGGCGGTCACTCCCTTGCTCCGCACGTAGACATCATCGATCACCGTCGGGCGTCCGGACATGTTCAGCGCGCAGTACAGCGCGTACTGGAACATCTGGTTTCCCATCCTGCCTTCCATTTTTATCACGTTCATGCTGATCCTCCCGCGCCTGCGCCCTCACCGGTTCTCCCGGAAAGCCAGGTCCTGCTGCTGGGCGTATTCCTCGTCGAAGACCAGCTTTTTCTCCTCGGACATGCCGGACAGCAGATCGTGGATGGCCCGGATGGACAGCTTTTTCCTGTCGAGGTAATACTGGACGTAGTTCGGGTGGCACCCGTTGCTGGCGGCCAGGAAGTACAGCATGTTGTACCCCCAGGGCGGAGTGCGGTAAAAGGGCAGCACCGAAGTCTCGATGGCATTGAGGATGTGGCCCACGTCGAAGGCTCGGCCGCAGTAATCCTTCATGTACATGGCGATCAGCTCCGTCGGAGCGTTGCCCGCGCTCTTCCCCATGCCGTAAAGGCTGCCGTCCACGCAGATGTCCCGCAATGTGTCCCTGCCCAGCACGGAGATGCAGTTGGCGTATCCCATCTGAAAGTTGTTATGGCCGTGGTAGCCGATGCCCGTCCGCTGGTGGACCTCCGCATCCATCATGTCGATGTATCCGGACAGGTTGTTCTGGTGCAGAAGCCCGTAGGTGTCCACGACAAAAATCGCCTCCGGCTGAAGGTCGTTGGCCAGGCGGATCAGGTCCGCCATCTCCTCCTCCCCGTAGCCGGTCACGGAGACGGGCTGAAGGAACACCAGGTATCCCAACTGCTTCAGCTGCCGGCAGAATTCCACCGCCTCACGCCGCAGATGCTTGCGGAACATGACCCGGATCCCGTCCAGCACGCTTTCGCCGCAGGGCGCAACGCGGTCGATGCCGCATGTGCCGTAATCGATCATGGCCAGTATTTTCGTCTCCTTAAGATCGATGCCCTCCAGGATCCGGTCGAAGGAGCCGGTGTCCGGCAGGATGGTCCTGTCCGGATCGAAATGGACCCGCTCGTCAAGAAATCCGGCCTCGATGAAATCCACTCCCGCTTCCACCAGATCCGTTACGATGCCGCGTATAGTCTCCCGACCGAAGCGCCAGCTGTTTACGTATCCGCCGTCCCGCAGGGTGCAGTCCAGCAGCTGCCTGCGGCCGGTGCCGCAGGTTTCCCGTGCTTCCGTTTTATTCATTTCGTCCTCTGCTATCCTGTCTTCTGCCATTGCCGTGCCATTGTGCCTTTCCTCATCTGCGGCAGGACCTCATCTCCCGCCGCGGAAAACCGACTTTGCCAGATTGACTGCGCTTCCCCATCTGACGCGGACGAAAGCCACGCCTCCGGAGACCGGCCTTCTCAGGAGATACTTCCTGTGCCAGGCGACCTGTTCCCTCTGCAGTTCCAGCAGCCTTGGAAGGTGTTCACTGCTGTCCGGGAATTCGTCCCTTTTGCGGAACGCCATAGCGGCTGTGACCCAAAAGCTGAGATAGCTCTTTTCCGCAAGATACACCTTGTTCATCTCCGCGAAGAAATGCATCCGGTCGCAAAATCCCTCGCAGGCATGGATCCGTTTCTCCATGGTGGGCGTAGCGGTGATGCTCCCTTCCAGACGATAATACAGATACAGTTTGCTGTCAATCACAGCGATGGACCGGGCCGCCGCCAGCTCTCTGTGGGCGATGAACTCGTCCTCGTGGCACTTCCCCGGTACGAACCGGAGGTCCTCAAATATCTGCCGGCGAAAGAGCTTGTTCCACTGCACCACCGACCGGGGATACAGATCATACAGGCTCCTCAGCTTCCGGTTCCCCTTCAGCACCTCCACCCTGCCGATCTTCGCCGGGTCAAAGCCCTGTTCCCGGACCCCCTCAGGGACACCGCTCTCCGGGAAGACATCGATGTAATCGCACTGAACGATATCCGCGCCGGTCCGGCACATCACCGTCCAGAGTGTCTCTACCATGGGCGGGAGCAGTTCATCGTCGCTGTCCACAAAAAGACAATAGTCCGCCGTCGCCTGGTCCAGGCCGGCGTTCCTCGCCATGGACAGGCCGCCATTTTGCTGATGGATCACGCGGATCCGGCTGTCCCGGGCGGTGTAGTCATCGCAGATCTGCCCGGAGGCGTCCGTAGATCCGTCATCCACCAGCAGGATCTCCATATTGTCATAGGTCTGCGCAAGGATCGAATCCACGCACCTTTGCAGATACCGCTCCATGTTGTAAATGGAAACGATTACTGATATTTTCTCTCGATTATCCATGACTCATTTCCCTGGATATCTTCTACCTCTTCCGCATGATCAGCTTCCCCAGGATCGACCACAGCCGGTCGATCTGTTCGAACTTCTCCGCCTTCACCATCCGCAAAAAGACGATGTGCATCCACCGCCGGGAATCCCAGCCTGTGGGCAGGTGTTTCGCACAGACCTGCTTCCAGACCCTGCCGGCAGGCCGGCAGGATGTCCCCTCCTGAAACTCCCGGTAATACCGCTGCCGGGCTTTCGGATCCTCCATCATGAAGATCGACTCCCGGAATATGCCGAAGACCTTCAGGTAGACCCAGCGCAGCGCGGTGGCGCTCCACTCCTCTCCGCAGTCCGCCCTCTGCCGGTCGAGCTGCTCGATGAGCCGCATGACCGGCGCAACGGGATCTTTTGCCTTCATGGTCCCCTGAGCGCTGTCCGGACGCTCGCGGACCACGTATAGGGGATCCGGCAGATAGCCGAACCGGCGGACCTGGTGCGCCGCCAGATAATTGAAGCACATGTCTTCGCCGTAGGTGATTCCCTCCGGCATCCGCAGCTTCGCCTCCTGCAGAAGCTCTCTGCGATAAAGGGCGCCGCAGCTGCTCCACAGCCCCCAGTTTTCCTCTCCGATGAAGACCGCCCGGCACAGTCTCTGCCTGTCCTCCTCCGAGGAAGCCGGCTCCAGCAGACATTCGTCCGGAAAAGCTCTGTGCACAATGGCCTGCGCTGCCGACGGGTCATTTCCTTCCCAGAGCATCGCGAAGTGAGCCGCCGCCCAGTCCAGCCCGTTGGCGTCCGCGAGATCCGCCAGCCTTTGCAGACAATCCTCCGCGATGAGATCATCGCTGTCGAGGAAGAAGATGTATTCCCCCTCCGCCTGCTCCATGCCGGCATTTCTGGCGCTGCTGACCCCGCCGTTTTCCCGGGGGATCACCCGGATGCGGGGATCCTGCTCCGCCAGACTCCGGCAGACATCCAGGGAACCGTCCGCGGACCCGTCGTCCACCAGCAGGATCTCGACGTCCTGCATGCTCCCCCGAAGGATGCTCTCCACCGCGTCGCGGATATAGCGCTCCGTGTTGTATACCGGGATGATGACGCTTACCTTACTCCTCATCGCCGGTCACCTCCCGGATGGACTCCAGCCGGCCGGGAAGCTGCACTCTGCTCCAGGCCCCCGCGTTCCAGATCATCCGGCTTTCCCGCTGCGGATCTCTGATCAGGAAGGACAGCCCGTCCACCAGGTCCGCAGTCACGTTCACGCGGGACTCCGGAATATGTACCATGACGTAGGTGGTGATGTAGTGCCCGTTCTGCAGCGAGGAGATGTCCGTTTCGAACACGGCTTCCATTTGCTGTCCGGCCTTGCCGCCGGGCAGATCGTAGACCATGGAGGAGGCGGCAGTCCGTCCCGGGCCGCTGCGGATCTCGATCCGGAAGTGCAGGTCCTCCACATCCTCCTGATAGACCCACCTCAGCCTGGTGTAGAGCGTATCTCCCGTTTTCTCGCTCTGCCCGTCCGGGTATTCCGCCTTCAGGATCTTCACGCTGCGGTCTGCTTTCAGGTGCCGGTGAGCGGAGTTCTCCTCGTAGTTTCTTCCGTTTTTCGCCGTCAGCTCCCCGCGGTAGATGGACTCCGCGGTGGCCACGTTCCCGTCGTAGATCAGCCGTCCGTGATCCATCACCATGCAGCGGTCGCACAGCGACCGGACAGTCTCCATGTTGTGGCTGACGTAGATGATGGTCTTATTGTCCGTCTCCGCGATCTCCCGCATCCTGGCGATGCACTTCTGCTGGAACTGCACGTCTCCCACCGCCAGCACCTCATCCATGATCACGATGTCCGCGTTGAGATGCGCGGATACCGAAAAGGCCAGCCGGACGTACATTCCGGAGGAGTACCGCTTCACCGGCGTGTCCACGAACTCCCCGATCTCGGCGAATTCCACGATGTCGTCGATCCTTTTTGCGATCTCGCTTCTGGACATGCCCATGATGGAGCCGTTCAGGTAGATGTTCTCCCGGCCGGTGAGCTCCGGATGGAATCCCGTTCCCACCTCCAGCATGCTGGTGACCCGGCCGTTGTACATGATCCGTCCATCGGTGGGCGCGGTGATGCGGCAGATCAGTTTCAGCAGGGTGGATTTGCCGGCGCCGTTGCGGCCGATGAGCCCGATCCGCTCCCCCTTACGCGCGGTGAAGGACACGTCATCCACAGCACAAAAAGCGCCCTCGGGGAGTGTTTTCACGGATCCGATGATGCTGTTCGGGTCCTCCTTTCCCCTGAGCTTCGCCCACTTCGTCTGGATATCGGCCCGGAGCGTCGTACTGCCGATCACTCCCCGCCGGTATACCTTCGTTACATGTTCTGCCTGGAGCACGACCTCCCGATTGCTCATAAGTCCTCCTCGTCAGATAATGTCCAGGAACGTTCTCTCGACCCGGTTGAACACCCGGTACCCCGCGATAAGCAGAATGATGGTCATCCCGACGCTGACGGCGTAATACCCCCAGTAGAGCTGATTCAGCCCGAACAGAGCGTACCGCAGCTGCAGGATCACCGGCGCCACCGGATTCATCATATACAAAGTCAGGAATTTCTCCGGAACGATGCCGATATCGTACACGATGGGGCTCAGGTACATCCAGAAGGTGACGCCGTAGCCGATCAGGAACTGGGTGTCCCGGTACTTGATGGTCAGCGCCGACAGGATCGCCCCGGTGCCGATGCCCAGCACCGCAAGGTGAAGGAGATAAACCGGGATCAGCACCGCCGTGATGTTCAAAGACAGGGCTGTCCCGCTGAGTACGAAATAGAGATAGAACCCGGCGAACAATGCCGACTGAATCACCAGCGTGATCCCGTTGGACATGGTGTTGGCCACGGGCACGGCAAAACGGGGGAAGTACACCTTCCCCATGAGGTGGATGTTGTTCAGGAACGTGCCGGACACTCCGTTGAGGCAGGACGAGAAATACGTCCAGCTCACCTGCCCGGACATGTAGAACAGAAACATGGGCACTCCCTCCGGGGAGAGCCCTGCCAGTCCGCCGAAGACCACTGCCGTGATCAGGGTGGAGACCAAAGGCTGGATCACCGCCCACGCCGGTCCCAGGACCGTCTGCTTGTAGTTGGCGGTGAATGTCCGCATCACCAGCTGCAGGACCAGATCCCGGTAGGACCAGAGCTCCTTCCAGCGGCCTTTCTGTCCTCCGCCTTTCGGCGTTATGACCACATCAAAATCCCTGCTGTCTGCCATATCCTCCTCCATGATCCGTCCTCAGAAGAGCTGCTCGGGGTAGACCCCCTCCCGGATCATTTCCTCTATTCTACGCTTCGCCTGGGGGATGTCCGCCTCGTAGGTGATCCCGAACCAGCGCTCCTGCGACAGCATCACATCCACCTGGGCCTCTTCCCGTTCCAGCAGCAGGCTGATCTGTTCGGGAAGCAGGAACTCGCTCTCCGCGGGGTCCGGCATAGTCTGCAGGAACTCCGGGAAATGCTCCCGGATCTGCTCCGCCGTCTGCGGAAACATGCCCCACATGTTCATGGATACGACCGTGCTGCCATGGAGCCTTCTTGCCCCGGGCTCCTCTCCGCACAGGATCTCCTCCCCTTGCAGGACGATGTTCCGTGTCTCCTCGATCTCGGCCAGCCGGCCCTCTTCATCAAAGGCGCAGATTCCTCTGGTCACCCAGCCGTTTTCGGTGACCGTGCTGCGCAGAGGGTAGCCTACCATCCCGATCCGGTTCCGCCTGCCGGCGCCATCCCGTTCCCCCTCGGCGAGGAACTTGCGGATCTGCCGGAAGGCCTTCGGTCCGTACCAGTCGTCCGCGTTGATCACCGCGAACGGCCCGGGGATATCCTCCAGGGCGCAGCACAG
>CACXCQ010000025.1 GCA_902766185.1 uncultured Eubacteriales bacterium | reverse complement strand
CGGGGCCTGGCGGGAGGTCTGCTCCTGAAGGTCCACGCTGTTCAGCCGGTTGTTGGGCAGCCGGTTCATGAGGACCGAAAGGTTCAGTTGCCGCAAGACCTGCCTTTGTCTGCCGTCCGGGCCGAAGTAGGACGTACCGTTCCACTGGTCCCGGAGCATGGCCCCGGTATCCTCCGCGAACCAGAAGGTCTCGCCTTCGATGGCGCGGATTCCGGTGATCGGTGCTCCGTTTTCGTAATAAAAGACGTTTCCGTCCTGCGTGTACCAGCCCTGCAGCGGCTCCGCCGGAAGCGGATCAGGCAAAGGCTGGGGCTGGGGCCTGTAGATGGGGATGCGGACCTTCTTTGCCGCGGAATACTTGCCCTTTTTCACGCCGCTTACGCCCTGAACCACAAAGCGGTAAGTGGATTCCCACTGCCCTTCGTAGACGAAGGTCCTGGCCTTGAGGGAACGCACCGCCAGACGGTACGGATTTTTCTGCTTGTAGACCTGGTATTTCTCGCCGGAAGCCTTCAGCCTGAACTTCAGCGTGTCCGCGTACTTCTTCTGGTTCTTCGGTGTCTTCTTGACGGTCTTCCATTTGACCCAACGGCTGTCGCCGGTCTGCACATAGACCTGATAGGCCTTGGCACCCTTCGCCTGCTTCCATTTTAGCGTGACGGTCCTGCCCTTCGCCTGAGCGGAGGTGATGACGGGCTTCGCCGGTTCCTTCGCCACAGCAAAAGCAGGGTCGTGCCCCGCGATCCCCCAGGGGATCAGAAGCGCAGCGGCAGTCAGAAGAGAGATGAGAATATGTTTTGCAGATAATCGTTTCATCATTGAGCAGAGCCTTGTTCTCGGTGATGGTTTGTACTGAATATTTTACTGCGTGTTCATGAACTCCGCAAGTATCCTGCCGATGAGCGCGTTGCCTTCTTCGTTGAAATGAAGCCACCAGTTGGTTTTGGAAATGTCATCGACGAAGTAATCGTCCCGGTTCTGCTCGTTGATCCCGCATGCTGTATAAAGATCGCAGCAGGGAATGTGATAGAGTTCGGCGATCTGCCCCTTGATCTCCGCGCTGGAGTACGGGTAGAGGCCGGCCGCGGTCCAGGCGATGGCGGGAATGTCCATGTAGATCCTGACGTCCGGATAATTTGACTGGATGTGCTCGATGGCGCTCTGCCAGGCGCCGTACACCGTGTTGGTGTCAAATTCGGACCCGGGAGGAAGAAGTGAGCCGATGGTGACCCGGTGAGATTGCCCCCAGTCATTCACGCCGCCTTCCAGGAAAACAGCATCGATCCCCGTAAGGTCAGCTTCCCGGATGGTTTTGCAGATCTCCGCGGAGATAGCGCCTGAGGTGGCCTCCGAAACGACGGTCGCGCCGGTGAGCGCAGCGAGTGTCTGCTGATAGCCCACGCAGATCTTCCCGACGTATTCCGGCTTTGTGATGCTGAGGTACGCCTGTCCGTCGTACCAGGTCCGGCTGTCCCCGAAGCACTTTATGGTCTTGCCCTGCCAGGGGCGTGGGTCGGTCCGCCTGACGGTGACGGTGAACCTGTAGGTCTTCCCTCTGTACTTCGCCGTCATCTTCGCGGTTCCCGCTTTGACTGCGGTGACCTTGCCTTTTTTGCTGATCTTCGCGACGGATCTTTTGGAACTCTTCCATTTTATCTTCGCGGCCTTGATGTATTTCCCCTGCGCGCTGACCAGCCTTTGCTGAAACGTTTGACCGGCCACCAGGGTCACGGACGTTTTCTTCAGGTGGGTCTTCTTCGCCGCGGCGTGGGAGGCGTCGGCGTTCAGGATGCCCGCCGTGCTCAGGAGCAGGGAAAGAATCAAAACCAGAGATAGTACGATCGATCTTGTTCGTTTCATGGGGCCGCCTCCGTTTCGGAACACGAGTAGTCTGCACACGACCATTATACCGACAACGCCTGCCCGCCGTCCAGTCCCGCGTGATTTGGAGATAACACAAGAAATGGGAAAAAATATTAAAATAATACAACGACAACGGGCGGGAATCCCGCTATACTGTAGGCAGAACAAAAGCAAAGGAGGCAACCAATGAAGCACAGATTTATTTCGAAGAGATACTGGAAGGATCAGAGCACGGCTATGGGTCAGTCGGATGTTCTGGCGAGAGCATACGAGGATGTCATCGATCTGAGTCTGGGCGATCCGGATCTGACCACGGACGCGGGGATCATTGAAGCGGCCTTCGCCGACGCCAAAGCCGGCCACACGAAATACACGGACTTTGCCGGGGATCCGGAGCTGCGGGACGAGATCTGCAGATTCTATAAGGATGAGTACGACATGGACGTTTCCCGGGAGGAGGTCTTCATCTCCACGTCAGCGTGCGAGGGGATGTTCCTGGCTTTGGAAGCCATTCTGGACGACGGGGACGAGGTGATCCTGCAGGCGCCGTTTTTCACGCCCTACCCGCAGCAGGTGGAGCTTGCCCGGGGCATTCCCGTGGAGCTGCCCACCTATGAAGAGGAGGATTTTCAGATCGATGTGCAAAGGCTGGAGAGTCTGATCACGGAGCGCACCAAGGCGCTGGTCATCAATTCGCCCAGCAACCCCACCGGCAACTGCCTGACGGTGGAAACCATGGAGAAGATCGCGGGCATCGCCGAAAAGCACGACCTGATCGTCATTGCGGACGATATCTATACCGCCTTCAGTTACCAGAATCCTTTCGTGCCCTTCGCAAGCCTTCCGGGCATGCGGGAGAGGACGATCATTCTGAACTCCTTCTCCAAGAATTTCACCATGACCGGCTGGCGTGTCGGAAACATCATCGCGCCCGAATATATCATTCAGGTGATCCAGCAGATCAATGAGAACGTGGTGTTCACCGCGCCCTCCGTTTCCCAGCGGGCAGCGCTGTACGCCCTGCAGCACAGGGACGAGTTCCAGCCGCAGATGGTCGCCGAGTACAGGAAGAGGATGTTCTACGCGGCGGACAGGATCACGGCGATCCCGAAGCTCAGCGTCATCAATCCGCCGAAGGGCAGCTTCTATCTGTTCATCAACATCAAAGGGACCGGCCTCTCCAGTGTGGAAGCGGCGGACATGATCCTGCACAAAGCCCACGT
>CACXCQ010000024.1 GCA_902766185.1 uncultured Eubacteriales bacterium | reverse complement strand
TCGCGGTCGAAGGAGTCGCCCTCGGCCAGGACGGCCATCTTGCCTGCGATCGTGCCGCCGGCTTTGGTGACCAGGTCTTCCATTGCCTTCAGGGACTCGCCGGTGCTGATGACGTCGTCGACGATCAGGATACGCCTGCCTTTGATGCGGTCGGTCTCGTCCTTGCCCAGGTGAAGCGTCTGGGTGCTCAGGGTCGTGATGGAGTTGACGCTTACTGTCAGGACGTCTTCCATATAGACCTTGATGCCTTTGCGGGCGACGATGTAATCGTTCATGCCAGCCTGCCGCGCCATCTCGTAGATCAGCGGAATGCTCTTGGCTTCGGAAGTGAGCAGCAGGTCGAACTCAGGCGCTCTGGCCAGAAGTTCCCTGGCGGCGTGCTCGGTGATCTCCACATCCCCGAAGAGAATGAAGGCGGCGATCTGCAGATCGTCACTGACGGGGAAGAGCTTCAGGTCACGTTTCATGCCGGCGATATCGATAGTGTAAAACATGGTCGGGTTCCTTTCTGTGATGGGTTTCACTTACAGAAGAAGTATATCGCAGAGAGGTGGAGAAGTCCATATTTTTCGGGACGAGGCATTTCATTATGTCTTGACACAAAGGCAGGTATGTCCGTAATATATATGTACATAACAGACACAGCCTTTGCATGAAGTCTGGGGGGATAATCCATGCAAAGGCAGGTTTGAGATTGGAGGAGAGAATGGGAAGAAGACACATTCGTATGCTGATCATCATGGTAGGCCTGGTGGTCGGATTTTCTATGGCATTCGCGCAGCCTGACGCGGTAAACGCAGCAGCGAAGAAGCCCGGGAAAACAAAAATCACTTCCTGCAAGGTGGTTGATAATACGGTCACCCTGAAGTGGAAGAAGGCGAAGAACGCCAAGTCCTACCGCGTTTTTGTCCAGACCGGCGACAACGAGTGGAAACTCTGGAAGAAGGTCAAGAAGACATCAGCGAACAAGAAAAAGTATTCCAACAAGATGAAGTTCAAGGTGAAGGCTTCCGGGAAGAAACTTCTGGTCTACAAGCAGATGCACCCCTACAAGGTGGCGGCGAAAAAGGTAAATAAGAACAAGAGGACGTATGTCTTCACCGGACAGTATGGTGAGACATATCAGTTTGTTGTATTTGCGGTAAACGGCAAGAAACTGAGCGCGGCGTCCAATTTCAAGAAGGTGACGATCCCGGCCAACGCGGATCCGACCGATCCGACACAGCCTTCCGACCCAACGGGCACGACTGACCCGACGGGCGCAACTGACCCGACCGGTGCGACCGATCCGACGGGGTCAACTGATCCGACGGGCGCGACTGACCCGACGGGCGCAACTGACCCGACCGGCGCGACCGATCCGACCGGAGCAACTGACCCGACCGGAGCGACCGACCCGACGGGGGCAACTGACCCGACCGGAGCGACCGACCCGACCGGATCAACGGATGAGACCAAGTACGCGATCACCTATGTGCTGAATGGCGGCACGCTGGAAGACGGTAAAGATAATCCGAAGGAGTACGTACATGGCGGGGAGCTTACGCTGAACGACCCGGTGCAGGCAGGCTTTGTCTTCCGCGGCTGGTTCACCGATGAAGGACTCGCTGAGCCCTTCGTGTTCACGGCGGAAACCACCGGTCCTCTGACACTGTACGCGAAGTGGGTATCGGAGGATATTATCCACGATATCGAATATGTGCTTGGTGACGGCGTGGCTAACGCGGCCGAAAATCCGGCATCATATGAAGAAGGGGTCACGGTGACGCTGCAGCCCGCATCGAAAAAAGGCTGGGAGTTCCAGGGCTGGTTCACCGATCCGGAATTCAGTGACGGAACCCAGATCACAACGACCGAGGGACAGACAGGAAACCTGAAGCTGTATCCGAAGATGGTGAAGGAGACGTACACCATTACCTATAATCTGGGTGAGGGCGAAACGAATTCCGCGGCGAATCCGGATTCATACGACATTGATACGCCGACCATCACGCTGGCCGACGCAAGCAAGGAAGGCATGGCATTTTTCGGATGGTTCACCGATCCCGGATTTACAAAAGCCAGCCAGATCAAAACGATCGAACAGGGCTCCACTGGTTCGCTCTCGCTGTATCCGAAGTTCGGGCTGCCGGCAAAAATGATCACAAGCGCGGATGATTCGGATCTTGGTAGCATGATCTGGGGTTGGTGGACATCACAGAAGGTCGTGTCGGCTGACGGCAAACTGTTCTGGGGGTACATCAGCAGAAGCAGCAATAAGTCTCCGGGGGTCGCCTGTTACGATGAAAAGACAGGAGAAATAACGAAGACGACCCTGGGGATCGCGAATAATGCCTTCGACTACTATGCAACATCCCTGACGCTGATGGATGACGGGCGGATCATGTGCGCGTACGCGACAGACAGTGATACAAGGAAGAAAATCCACGTAAGAATATCCACGAACCCGGGAGATATCAGTTCCTTCGGTGACGACGTAACGATCCAGCCGGTGGTAAACAATAAAGCAACTACAGTCAGATACCTGCAGTTCGTAAAAAGCGGCAGTACCTACTACATGTTCTTCCAGATAAACGATAAGGGAAGCTGGGGGTATGTGACATCGACGGACGGAAAAAAATGGAGCGACACAACGGTGCTGATTTCCGAAAGTAAAATATCGCAGTACTATTGCCTGTTCACGCCCACCACAGACAGCAAGAAGATCAGGATGCTCATGTACTCCAGCCCCACGGCCGAACTGGATGAGATCCGGATGGGACTGTTCGACACTTCGGATAATACCGCCTATACCTACAGCGATGGCGCTTTGACAGTGGTCGGTCAGTCTCAAACCGGACACAGCAGCTACGAAGTGTTGGTAGAGAGGGAGAGCAAGAGCCAGGCAGTGTTGGACGTTGCGGTTACAGCACCGGACAAGCCGAAGTTCCTGTACACGCAGTTCACCAACGAAGCCGATGTCAATGACAGTGTCTACTATCTGTACAATGCAGGAAAGACGACCAAGGTCTGCGACGGCGGAAAGGAACTGTTCTGCGGAAGCACTCCGCACAGCTATCAGCTGGGCGCGAGTTTCGTCGGCGATGATGGTATCGTTGTGGCGCGCAATGCAGACGGGATCGATTACATCGAACTGTATTCCTACGATGGAACGAAGGTCACGGGAGAGAAAACCGGAGATAACGCGCTCTATCGCCACACCGTTTCCGGTACAGTCCGCGCTGCCCGCCCGATCGTATCTCCGGACGGAAACGCGATCCTGTGGCATGTCGGCAACTACATTTCCCAGGCCAGCCATAATACAAGCGCTGTCCTGTACCTGATGGAAGGCAGACCTGCAGTGCCGCAAAACTAGGCGAAGTTTTTTGCCGGGAGAGCGCACACACAAGACAAATGAGGAGCTGCTGCATGGAAAAAACATGCAGCAGCTCCTTTGCGTTGGAATATATTTCAACTATAGGAAAAGTATACAATGGAGGGGGAAATACCGAATCTTTTTTTATGGTATTTTTGGAGAGGATTCCTTGACATCAGAACAGCCAGTCAGTAAAATTTAGTTGCGGGACGCGTCCGACTGAAGGTGTCCCGTGACAATTCAATAGATGCCAATATAAGCACGAAGAAATGGTTAGTGCGTCTCTACCGTAAGACCTTATTACGACTATTGGTAGATTGTCCCGAAGCGGCGGGAGCCGGGAAGCATCGCTGGGGAATGCGGTGCGGAGCGGAGCCTGAAGGTTCGTGGAGTTTCTTCCTTTATTGGCAGACAGGCATTCGACATTGCCTGTTTTATTGTTTTTGATTGTTGATAAGCTTATTGTTTCAGTCATTTTCATTCACAGGAGGAAAACCAAAATGAAAAAAGTAATCGCACTGCTGCTCGGACTTACGATGGTCTTTGCATGCACAGCAGTACTGACAGCCTGCGGCGGATCCGGCGAAGGCGAAGGCGGCGAAGGCGGAGACGGCGCTGTAATGGCCGGATTCATCTGCCTGCATGACGAGAACTCGACCTATGACCTGAACTTCATCAACGCGGCGAAGGAAGCCTGCGAGGAGCTGGGCATCGAGTATCAGATCAAGACGAACATCCCGGAAGGACAGGAATGCTATGACGCAGCAGCAGAGCTGGTCGATGCCGGCTGCGGAGTCATCTTTGCTGACTCCTTCGGTCACGAAGACTACATGATCCAGGCTGCCAAGGATTTCCCGGATGTGCAGTTCTGCCATTCCACAGGAACCAAGGCCCACACCGAAGGTCTGGAGAACTATCACAATGCTTTCGCATCCATCTATGAAGGCCGTTACCTGGCTGGTGTGGCAGCAGGCCTCAAGCTGAATGAAATGATCGACAACGGCGAGATCAAGGAGAACGAAGCACAGATCGGTTATGTCGGCGCATTCACCTATGCCGAGGTAATCTCCGGTTACACCTCCTTCTTCCTGGGCGCACGCTCCATCTGCCCGTCCGCAACCATGAAGGTCACCTTCACCGGTTCCTGGTATGATGAGACTGCCGAGAAGGAAGGCGCGAACAAGCTGATCGACGACGGCTGCGTACTGATCTCCCAGCACGCGGACTCCATGGGAGCCCCGACCGCCTGCGAAAAGGCTGGCGTACCTGACGTCTCCTACAACGGCAGCACCGTAGACGCATGCCCCAACACCTTCATCGTATCCTCCAGGATCGACTGGGCACCGTACTACAAGGATGTCATCACCAAGCTCCAGAACGGCGAAGCCATCGACACGGACTACGTCGGAACTCTGGAGACCGGATCCGTGCAGCTGACCGATGTCAACGACAAGGCTGCAGCGGCTGACACCCAGGCCAAGATTGATGAGGTCAAGGCTCAGCTGGAAGCCGGCGAGGTCCACGTATTCGACACCTCCGCATTCACGGTCACCGTGGACAAGGACAAGAATGCCAACGCCAAGGTGGACGGCGACGGTCACCTGACCAGCTACATGGCTGACGTTGACACCGACGAAGCCTATGAAGGCGACACCGAAGTTGTCAGCGATGGTTACTTCCACGAATCCGAGCCTGGATTCCGATCCGCTCCGTACTTCGATCTGCAGATCGACGGTATCGAGCTTCTGGACACAAGCTTCTAAACAAGATACAAAAGCAGGGAAATCCCGGACAGACTCCGGGGTTTCCCTTGTTCTTCTTTTTTGCGCCATTGCGCGGAACGGTCTCATGTGAGCGCTGCTGAGGGCACCGGGCAGCCTTCGGCGCTCTGACCAGCCTTTGCATGAGTCACCAGAAAGGAATGAATACATTGGAAAGCAACAAGGTCGCAGTATCCATGCGGAACATCACAAAAACCTTTGGTACCATCGTGGCCAATGATGATGTGAGTCTGGACATCTACAAGGGCGAGATCCTTTCGCTGCTGGGCGAGAACGGCAGCGGCAAGACCACGCTCATGAACATGCTTTCCGGGATCTACTTCCCGGACGGCGGCCAGATCTACATCAATGGCGAGCCGGTATCCATCGCGTCCCCCCGGGAGGCCTTCGAGCACGGGATCGGCATGATCCACCAGCACTTCAAACTGGTGGATGTTTTCACTGCCGCGGAGAACATCGTTCTGGGATTGGACGAAGGAGGCCGTCTGGACCTGAACCGGGCTGGGGAGAAGATCCGCAAGATCTGTGACACCTACGGATTCGACGTGGACCCGACCCAGAAGATCTACAACATGTCCGTCTCCCAGAAGCAGACGGTGGAGATCGTCAAGGTCCTCTACCGGGGCGCGGACATCCTGATCCTGGATGAGCCCACCGCGGTGCTGACGCCGCAGGAAACGGAGAAGCTCTTCGCGGTCCTGCGCAACATGAAAAAAGACGGCAAGACGGTGATCATCATCACCCACAAGCTGCACGAGGTGGAGGAGATCTCCGACCGTGTGGCGGTCCTGCGCAAAGGCAGGTATATCGGTGAGATGAAGACCAGCGAGACCAACGCCCAGGAGATGACCAACATGATGGTCGGCCGGGAGGTGGCGCTGAACATCGACCGCCCGAAGCCGGTGGATCCGAAGCCAAGGATCAAGGTGGACAATCTGACGGTGAGAAGCTCGGACGGCGTTCTGAAGCTGGACGAAGTCTCCTTCACCGCCAACACCGGAGAGATCCTGGGAATCGCCGGTATCTCCGGATGCGGGCAGAAGGAACTGCTGGAGTCCATCGCCGGGCTGCAGCGCGTTGAGAGCGGGAGCATCTCTTACATCAACGATGACGGGACAGAAGAAAGCCTCATCGGCAAGGACCCGCTGCAGATTGCGAGCATGGGCGTGTCCCTGTCCTTCGTGCCGGAGGACAGACTGGGCATGGGCCTGGTCGGGAGCATGGACCTGACGGACAATATGATGCTCCGGTCCTTCCGTGACGGAAAGGGCGTCTTCACCGACCGCAAGACTCCGCGTAAGCTGGCGGAGAAGGTCGTGGATGAGCTGGAGGTCAACACCCCGGGCGTTTCCACACCGGTACGCCGACTCTCCGGAGGAAACGTACAGAAGGTGCTGGTCGGCCGTGAGATCGCGTCTTCCCCGACAGTCCTGCTGTCGGCTTATGCGGTGCGTGGTCTGGACATCAACTCGTCCTATACGATCTACGAGCTTTTGAACGAGCAGAAGAAGAACGGCGTTGCTGTGGTCTACGTCGGCGAGGACCTGGACGTGCTGCTGGAGCTGTGCGACCGGATCCTGGTGCTGTGCAGCGGCCGCGTCAGCGGGATCGTTCCCGGCGAGAAAGCTGATAAGAATAAGGTAGGACTGATGATGACAAGACTGGGAGGAGGTGATTCTGATGAGTAAAGCGAGCAAAGAACCTCTGATCCACATCACCAAACGAAAGGCAATGCACTGGCAGGTCGCATGGCTGATCCGTATCGCTTCGATCGTCGCCGCGCTCATTGTCTGCGCGATAATCACAACAGCGGCCACGGGACTTGATCCCATGAGCGTTTTCGGAAGCATGCTGGAAGGAGCCTTCGGAAGCGAGCGTAAGATCTGGATCCTGGGCAAGGAGACGGCGGTGCTGCTGTGCATCTCCGTAGCTATGGCTCCGGCCTTCCGGATGAAGTTCTGGAACCTGGGCGGTGAAGGTCAGGTGCTCATCGGCGCGTGGCTGACCGCCGCATGCATGATCTATCTGGGCGGCAAGGTGCCCGGCGCGGTCATCATCCTGATCTCCCTGATCGGATCGGTTGCCATCGGCGCGGTCTGGGCAGGCATCCCCGCTTTCTTCAAGGCGAAGTGGAACACCAACGAAACGCTGTTCACCCTGATGATGAACTACGTGGCGATCCAACTGGTCGCTTACTACATCATCATCTGGGAATCCCCCAAGGGTTCCGGAAAGGTGGGCATCATCAATCAGGCCACCAACGCCGGCTGGCTGCCTTCCATCGGTACGTATCAGTATCTGCTGAACATCCTGGTGGTGGCGGCGGTCACGGTGCTGATGTATATCTACCTGCAGTACAGCAAGCATGGCTACGAGATCGCTGTTGTCGGCGAAAGCCAGAGCACGGCGAGGTACGTCGGCATCAAGGTGGACCGGGTCATCGTCCGGACATTGCTGGTATCCGGAGGCATCTGCGGACTGTGCGGATTCCTCATGGTGGCCGGTACCGACCATACGATCACAACGACACTCGCCGGAGGCCGGGGCTTCCTCGGCGTTCTGGTCGCATGGCTGGCGCAGTTCAACCCGCTTGCCATGGTACTGGTCAGCCTGCTTTTGTGCGTGCTGTCCAGAGGAGCCGGAGAAATCTCCACGCAGTTTGGATTGAACCAATCCTTCGGGGACATCCTCACCGGAGTGATCCTGTTCTTCATTATCGCCAGCGAGTTCTTCATTAATTATCGAATCAACTTCCGTGGATCGGATAAAGCCATCAAGGACGCTAAGTCCGCCGGCAAGGAAGGAGGGCTGCACTGATGTTTGACCTGTTTGCTTTTATTCCAAGAGCCATCGTGCAGGGCATTCCGCTCCTGTTCGGATGTACCGGAGAGACCATCTCCGAGAAGGCCGGCAGCCTTAACCTGGGTATTCCCGGCGTCATGTACGTCGGCGGTATCTGCGGTGTCATCGGCGCTTTCCTGTACGAGCAGAGCGCCGGGGGACACGTCAACGGGTTCCTGGCCATCACTATTCCGCTGCTGGCCTGCCTGATCGGTTCCCTGCTCATGGGTCTGCTGTTCAGCGTGCTGACCATCACCCTGCGGGTAAACCAGAACGTCGTCGGTCTGGCCATGACCACCTTCGGCGTCGGCGTGGGCAACTTCTTCGGTGGGTCCCTGATCAAGCTGACGGGAAGCGACGTTCCGTCCATCGCGCTGTCCGCGACGAGCTCCTTCTTCAGTAGGACGCTGCCTTTCGCGCACACCACCGGAGCCTTCGGAAAGCTGTTCCTTTCCTATGGTTTCCTGGCCTACGTGGCGGTGATCATCGCCATCATCACGGCCTATGTGCTGAAGCGGACCCGCGTTGGTCTGCAGCTGCGGGCCGTGGGTGAGAATCCGGCTACGGCGGACGCGGCAGGCGTCAATATCACCAAGTACAAATACCTGGCCACCTGCATCGGCTGCATGGTGGCAGGACTCGGCGGTCTCTACTACGTCATGGACTACGCCAGCGGCGTCTGGTCCAACGATGCTTTCGGAGACAGAGGATGGCTGGCCATCGCTCTGGTCATCTTCACCCTGTGGAGACCCAACATCGCTATCTTCGCTTCCTTCCTGTTCGGCGGACTGTACATTCTGTACCTGTTCATCCCCACGGGAACGGACCTGGCCGTAAAGGAACTGTACAAGATGCTGCCCTACGTGGTAACCATCATCGTGCTGATCCTCACCGGCATGAGAAACAAGAGGGAGAACCAGCCCCCCGAAAGTCTGGGCCTCCCATACTTCCGAGAAGACCGATGACGGGCTGTACGCTGAGCACGGCTCGGCTGCAGCCATCGATGAATTGAAGAAGGCAGTAAACTTCGGGCCGGCGCGCGTTTCCATGCGCGCCGGCCTTTTTTATTCGTCCCGGCTTGTGGACACGAGGCGTTCAATCGTATAACAATCGTACGACAATTGGGCGTGCCGTGTTGATTTTCGGTTTTCGTCTGTGAATCTACACGATGCCCGTGAGAATGACCCGTACTTATTTCCAGTTTGAGTGATCCGTGTAGATACAGTTCGAGGATCTAGTAATCAACACGGATTCTGCCTGTTTCAATGTTGATCTGAGAAATTCCATGCAAGATCAACACGAGAGCCCATTTCTGGCAAGGGTCACCGTGCCTCCATGATCCAAAAAATGTTGATCTGAAAATCATAAGAGAAAAACTACACGCATCCATCTCCGGATTTCCGCCGAGTTATCTGTTTCCTGTAAAGATTATGGTATAATGTGTCCATGTTGAAGATCTATTACGCAGACGCCCTGACTGACGGGGAAAAGTTCATATTTGACCACATCGATCCCGCGGAGAAGACCATTCTCATCGTGCCGGATCAGTTTTCGCTGCAGGCGGAGGAGGACGCGCTGAAAAACAGTCCTTCCGGCGCGCTGCTGAATTTGATGGTGACGGATTTCTCGGCCCTGGGCCACAAAGTCGTCAAGGAGACCGTGGGCCATGAGCCGGAGATCATCGATAAGTACGGCCGGCACATGCTACTGTCGGTCCTGATCCACGGGCTGGAGGAGAAGCTGACCGTGCTTCGCCCCCGGGGAGGAGCCAATGCCCTGGCGGATCAGATGAATACCATGATCTCAGAGATGAAGCGCTACGAGATCGATCCGCAAAGGCTGGCGGTGGCCATCGATCAGCTGACCGGGAATGCCGAGGCTGGCGGCACGGAGGCTGAGCGGAAACCGGCGCCGGCCAACTACCTGACCCTGAAGCTAAAGGATGTGCTCAACATCTACGAGGCATATGAAGCGGCCATCGGCGGAATCTATCAGGATGCGGAAGACTACATCACATATTACGCGGACCTGATCCCGAGGTCCGACCAGATCCAGGACGCTCGGGTCTGGGTCTACGGTTTCGATACCTTCACACCGAAAAACCTTCGCGTCATCGGCCGGCTGCTGCAGACAGCCAGCGAGGTCTCCGTGGTGATGACCGGCGAACCGGAATCCGGCTTCCGGGCAGCAGAGACGGGGGCTGCGGCAGCGGCTGCGGCAGCGGGAACCGCTGCCGGCGATACGGCGCTGGTCCGCTCTCTGACGCAGGGGGGCGGCATCGGCCTCTTCGATCTGACTGAGCAGATCATGCGAAAGCTGGAGAAAACAGCGGAGGAAGCCGGACAGGAATCGCGCCGGGAGCACATCACAGGATATCCTCGCCGGAGCATCTGGGAAGGAACCGGAGCATACGGGGCTGCCGGATCCGTCGAGCCTGATGGAGCATCCGGCACCGCGGGAGCACAGCGGGAGCTTCTTCAGCAGCGGATCCGGCTGGTGCAGACCAGCGGGGCCTTTGAAGAGGCGGAAAGCGCTGCGGCGTTCATCCAGTCGCTAGTGCGCGATGGTGGATACCGTTATGGCGATATCGCCGTGCTCTGCAACGACATGGACGGCAGGGGACGGATCCTGCGCAGAGCATTTGAACGATGGGACATTCCTGTTTTTGCAGATCAGAAGAGAAGGGTGCTCCACCAGCCGGTGGTGAGTTTTCTGCTGTCCTTCCTGGACGTGATCGTGGATGGCCTCGAGGGAGACGGCGTGATGGGAATGATCAAGTCGGGACTTCTGGGATGGAGCATGGAGGAAGAAGCCCTTCTGGAGAATTACGTGAAGGAATTCCGGATTCGGGGAAAACGCTGGAAGGAGGAATTCGTCTGGACGGACGATGCCTATAGCCAGGAGGAGATGGACCGTCTCAATGAGATGCGCAGTTTCCTGGTGAGCATCCTGGAGGGCGCGCGGGACACCATCGGGCGGAGGAACACCGCAGAGGAAAAAGTCAGAGGACTGATCACTTTCCTCGAACGGGATTTCCAGATCGTCCAGCGGATCCAGCAGGCGGTGGACCGTCAGATCGAGCTTGGCATGGCCGAGGGGGCGGCGGAGACTGCGCAGATCTGGAATGCGGTCTGCGGAATTCTGGACCAGATCATCCGCGTGATCGGCAGCGAGAAGATCTCCAATGTACAGCTTCGGGAAATGATCTCCACGGGACTCCAAAGCCTGGAGATCGGTCTTGTTCCGTCCAGCCGCGACTGCGTTCTGATGGGCACTCTGCAGCGTTCCCGGCCGGGTAAGGTCAGGGCACTGATCGTGACCGGCGCAAACGCAGGGCTTCTGCCGATGGAGATCACCGAGGAAGGGTTGCTCTCCCGGCAGGACAGGGAAAAGCTGGAGCAGATGGAGCTGGAGTTTGCCGGGCGGGAGAAGATCTCCCGGATGGAGGAGCAGCTGGCCATATACCGGATGTTCTCTTTGCCGGAGGACCTGCTCTACGTGAGCTGCAGCCAGTGCGATGATGAGGGGAAAATGATCCGCCCGTCAGAGATTTTCCAGCTTTTGCAGCAGTGGCAGCCTGAAGTGGGGGGCGACCTGGAAAACAGGACTCCGCAGGAGCGCATCGGATCGGGGAGGGCAACGATTCCTTATCTGGCGGCAGCCCTTCGGGACGGCGACCGCGCGGACACGGAGGGAACCTGGAAACAGGTCCTGGAGTGGTACAGACAGAACGACCCGAAGCAGGTCGACCGGCTTCTCCGTGGAGTCAACTACAGCAACCATATTGAAGCGCTGGGCCAGGATCTGGCGGACGCGCTTTACCGCGGAGACCGGGAGGCTCTGGTGGTCAGTGCCTCCCGGCTG
>CACXCQ010000023.1 GCA_902766185.1 uncultured Eubacteriales bacterium | reverse complement strand
CGTCCCTGTGCCGGCCGTTAAGGCAATGCTGGATGATTGTACTCTCAGCTATCGTCAGACGGAGCACGAGGGCGAAATGGTGACTCCGTCCGGGCTGGCGATGATCATCGGCATCGGCGCCGTGACCGGAAACCGGCCAGAGGGAACACCTGTTCGCGAATCGGAGGCGAAGGGGGCAAGATCCTTTACGGAGCACGGCCTGATGGCAGGACTCTACGAAGAGTGACCGATTGAGACCCGCTTATAGACTGGAGTTTGAAAATGGTAATGAAATACATTCTGCCGATCTTCCTGGCTGTGCTGATCGGTACATGTCTGGCCATACAGCCGATCTTCAACACCAATGTGGCGAAGTTCACAGGGAGCATGTGGTATGCGGCTCTGTGCAGTCTGTCGGTATCTATATCCATTGTATTGTGTATCTGCTTTATCAACGACCGTTTCGCGACCCTCAGAGGAGGGGGAGCAGCCCAGATCCCCAAGTTCTACATACTGGCCGGTATCTGCGGGATCATCATCCTGGCGTTTACGGTGTTTTGCATAACCAGGATAGGACCGGTGATGACTGCGTCGATCACCGTGTCGGTGCAGATGATCATAGCGACGCTGGCGGCGCATTATGGATGGCTGGGGCTGGAGCATGAACCCATTAACTGGGTCAAGATCCTGGGGATCGTTTTCCTTGTGGCCGGGGTAGTGCTGGTCAAGCTATCGATCAAATAGATCTTCTGGCCGAGGAGGAGAGAATTACAACTATTCCGATAATCATAATTTTGGGAAGAGATGGAGGGGTTTGGCCCCGAAACGCCCCGAACCAGTACTTTCAACGGTTCCGGGCGTTTTTACATTTCTTATTTCAACTCTTCACTTCCGAAAATAAATAATATAATAAATAATCAAATTCCCCCAGCGATTGCTACTGGAGGAATTTGATCTTGCAGAATTTTGGTTTACGGGAGTTTTCTGCTCAATATATGATTACCGGTCAGAGGCAAATCTGTTGATCGGTCTCATATCGTTTTCTTACAGATCCGTTTACAGATCTGTCGGTATGGTCAGTACCATTCCAGGCTGAAGATCTCCGGCCTGGATATCGTTGATCTTACAGATGGCGTGAACCACCTTGCGGACATCTGTATTGCTATGGTTATAATTACCAGCGATGTCCCACAGCGTATCTCCGGGATCTACGGTATAGCTGATATAATCCTCAGTGACGGATGCTGTGGATTCATCCATGCCGGTGACGAATCCAAATGCTCCCACGGTGATCCCGATGACGATGATCAGAAACGCGACAAATCTGAATCTGGACTTCACGCGGGTTCTTCTTCTGATGGTCCTGCCTGATCTGGTCCTGGTCTTGACGGTAAGCGCTGCTCTGTTCCTGTTCATTCCGATGCCTCACTTTCTCAATGGAGATCTCTCCCCTTACCTGTCGTTTATCCGATAAACGTTTGTTCTTTTCTTGGTGTGAGACAATGGTATCAGAATATGTGTTCGCTGTCAATAGAATTTTAGAAACATTTGTTCGCAGTAGGCGAACATGGAAACTAATTACCGGGAATCCTCCGGAAACCGCTATTTCAGCAGTATCCAGGCGAAATATCCGGCGTAACAGAGCACCATCAGGGCTCCGCTCACCCTGTCCAGCTTACCGAATTTCAGGGCGAAGAACCACAGCATGAGTGCCGCAAAGGCAGAGACGGCGGTATCGTACGCGAACGGTGTGATGTAGGCCACCGGAGTGATCGTTGCGGTGATGCCCCCTACGAAAAGAAGATTGAAAATGTTGCTGCCGACGATGTTGCCGATAGCGATGCCGGTGTTTCCTCTTCTGGCGGCGGTGACTGAGGTCACCAGCTCCGGAAGGGATGTTCCGAAAGCGACGACGGTCAGAGCGATCATTCTCTGGCTGACTCCAAGATCGAGAGCGATCTCCGTGGCAGCGTAGACCGTCAGTTTACTGCCGGCAACGATCATCGCAAGGCCGAGAAGTGTCCAGAAGATCATCCACGCGTTACCCTGTCCGTAGGTAGGACGGTTCTCCCCTTCCTCATCTCTGTTCTTCAGCGCCTGCCGGAACAGATAGACCATGTATCCGGAGAAGATCACCAGCATAAGAATGCCTTCCCAGCGGTTCAGGGAGTTGCCGACAAGGCCCAGCGGAAGGACGAGAAGCGAGACGCCGAGCATGAAAGGCATATCGACCTTTACGGCGCTACGGTCAACGACGATGGGCGCGACCAGGGCAGTGATCCCGAGGATGACGAAAATATTGATGATATTGCTTCCAAGAAGATTGCCGATGGTGATCTCCGCGTTCCCGGAGACAGCCGCGCTGATGCTCACCGCCGCTTCCGGCGCGCTTGTGCCGAGAGCGACCACTGTAAGGCCAATGACGATCTGCGGCACCCCGAATTTGCGGGCGATGCCGGACGCGCCTTTGACAAAGAAGTCCGCTCCTTTGATCAGAAGGACGAATCCTCCTGCCAGTATAAGTAATTGAACGATGGCCATCGATAGTTGCATGATCACACCTATAAAATAAAACTGCACCACAATAACTTGTGATACAGTCTCGCTCTTCTTTCAGTGTGCATTCCGGTCCCATGGACGTGCTGACGTCATGCACAGCGCATATCTTCTGATAAGAACATCTATCAGGGTATGCGCGAACTACTCCCTGTTCATATTAACTTTAACAGAATTCCATCCTGCGGTCAACAGGAAACCCATTGCAGGGCCGCGTAGAAAAACTACATGTATTTCTGCAGCCAGGTGTAGATCCGGTCGAAGAAATCCATGATCTGGCGACGAAACAGGAGCCCCAGACCGCAGCAGACCACAGCTATCGCGGCGATGACGATGGCGCTGGTATAGCCGCCGCTGCGCACCTGCTGGCCGATGATGATGGAACCCATCATAGCAGGCAGCCGCCCCGTCATGGACAGGATGAGAAACAGTCGCAGACGCATCTCCGACAGACCTGCCGCGTAGGTGAAGAAATCCTTCGGAACACCAGGGATCAGGTAGATCAGAAAGACGAGAATGACGCCTTTCTTGCTGTTGATCTTGTCCAGCGCGCTCTGGATCTTTTCCTCCCCGAAGATCATGTGAACGGCGTCATGACCCAGCACACGGGCCAGATAATACGTGATTATACTGCCGAGCAGCACGCCGATCACAGACAGGATCAGCCCCAGCCAGAAATGAAAGATATAGCCGGCGCTGAACTGGATCGCGGCACCGGGAATGAAACAGAGAACGATCTGTACGATCTGCACGCCCACGTAGATGAAGACGCTCTGTGAATGGTGCCGGTCAAAAAAGGCATGGACGTCCTCCACCGAGGAGAAATGGTCCAGTATCTCGTGGTGGAAAAAGAAGATATAAGCCGGTATGCCGATTAGAATGACCAGAAGCAGGCCAAGCTTGACAAAGGCTGAGATCTTCCTGAACCGATCGTGGCGGACCTGTTTTTGCGTATCAGGAGAAGTCATTACAGTTCTACCAGTTTATTATCCACCATCTCCTGCAGCGCCTTGATCACTCCTAGTTTGGAATGCTCGTAGGTAAGGCCTCCCTGGAAGTAGATGGTGTGGGGTTCCCGGACGGGACCGTCAGCGGACAGTTCGATGGAGGAGCCCTGAACGAAGGCTCCCGCCGCCATGACCACCGGATCCTCGTATCCCGGCGTATCCACGGGCACAGGGGTCACGAAGGAGTCTACCGGCGCTGCGGCCTGGATGCCTCTGCAGAAGGCGATCACCGCCTCCGGAGAACCAAGCTTCACCGCCTGAATGATGTCGCTGCGCGTATCGTTGACCTCGGGACATATCTCATAGCCCAGCCTTTGGAATACTCTGGCGCAGAGCACCGCACCCTTCACCGCGCCGTTCACGGTTCTGGGAGCGAGGAAGAGTCCCTGGAGCACGGCCCTGTTCTGGCCGAAGGTGAGTCCGCACTCCCCTCCCACTCCGGGCGCGGTCATGCGGTAGGAGACCTTATCGATGAGATCCTGACGTCCCACCACGTAGCCGCCGGTAAGGGCGAGACCGCCGCCGGGATTCTTGATGAGAGAGCCGGCCATGATGTCCACTCCCACGTCCGTGGGCTCCTTCACATGCAGGAACTCACCGTAGCAGTTGTCCACCATGCAGATGAGGTCCGGACGGATCCCGTGGACGAAGGACGCCCACTCCTCGATCTGCTCGATGGTGATGGCCTTTCGCCAGCCGTATCCGGTGGCCCGCTGCAGGCAGACCATCTTCGTTTTCGGGCTGATCTTGGAGGCCAGGGTATCGAAGTCGATGTTCCCGTCAGGAAGCAGCTCCACCTGCTGGTAGCTGATGCCGTAGTCCTTGAGGGAGCCCATCCCCTGACCACGGATCCCGATCACCTCTTCCAGGGTGTCGTAGGGACCGCCGCTGCTGTAGATCAGCTCGTCTCCGGGGCGCAGAGGCCCCATCAGAGCCAAAGAAAGCGCATGGGTGCCGTTGACGATCAGCGGGCGGACCAGAGACGCCTCGGTGTGGAACAGATCCGCGAAGATATTCTCCACAGCGTCTCTTCCCGCGTCATCGTATCCGTATCCGGTGGTCCAGGAGAAGTGCATCTCCCGAAGGCCGTTTTTCTGGAACGCGTTCAGCACCTTGTACTGGTTGTAGGTCATGATATCGTCGAGTTCAGCAAAGCGCGAGGCCACGTCCTGTTCACATTCGTCAACCAAAGACAGGACATCCTCGCGGAGCTGGAATTCCTCGTGAAGAAGTCGATGTGTATTGCTGTTCATGTCTATTTTTCCTTTTTTTCGTTGATGGGCAGAGTTGGTTTGTCTGCAGTATTATTCTGATAGAGGACGTCGAGATTGAAGACGTTCAGGAAGGATCGGCCGTGACGGAACCCGCGTGTTTCCAGAGCCAGATTCGCTTCGTGGAGCCACTGGAGGACCTTGGGGTCGATGTGCTTGAGCACGGCCAGGCTTTCCGCGGACTGGTACTGCTCCTGCCAGGTCAGCACGGGATATCCCCGGCTGCCGTAATCGCCGGCCTTATCGTCCATATAGGCGTCTCCTAGAGAGCCGGACAGATGACTGAAGGCGGAGTCATAGACCTCTGAAGCGGCTCCCCTCACCTTCATCCGCTTGTTGTTGCGGTCAGCGGCGATGGCACCGTCGAAACTGCCTTTGCCATAATAATTGTTGACAAACGCAGGGGGCGATGAGGAAAAGACTTCGTTCTGGCACTTGCCGATGATGCCGCCGGCATAGTCCGCTCCGGTGATGCTCCCCGCATTGTAGCAGTTGCGGATAGCCGGATTTTCGGAGCCCACGTATCCGGCAATGCCGCCGGCGTAGACCGGAAGTCCCTCTCCTGCCTTCTGCTCATCATTTTCCTCCGGATTGAAGGCAGGCTCAAGACCGGCTGTGGTCTGGACCTGGGGCTCTTCGATGCGTATGGAGCCGATGGAATAGCAGTTGGTGATGGATGAACCGGTGGAATTGGTATAGCCGGCCACACCTCCGGTAGCCTCATTGGAGGAAAGGATATCCCCCACATTATAGCAGCGCCGGATGGAAGAGGCGGAGACCGACTGTCCCGCGACGCCGCCTGTTCCGTTGTTGAAGCTGCCGGCGCCGTTGGAGACGATCAGGCCGCGATTTCCGGAATACTTGATCGTTCCGCCGCGGCTTTCGCCCACGATGCCGCCGACCATGCTGGCGCCGATGACCTCGCCGAAGTTGATGCATCCGGATATGGTTCCCCGGTTGTATCCGGCGATCCCGCCAACGTCGTTTCGACCGGCTACCTGAACATTGCTTCTGCATTTGTGCACGACTGCGTCCTTATCCACATATCCGGCTACGCCGCCGCAGTAATCCGCGGTGGAATTGACGCTGCCTTCCAGTTCAAGGTTGCGGACCGTGCCGGAGAGATGGCCGAACAGGCCGCTGTAGGGATCCTCAGAGGTGACCTGCAGGCCGGTAATGGAATGCCCCTTGCCGTCGAGAGTTCCGCTGAAGGTGATCTGCTCATCGATGCCGATGGGCGTCCAGGCGTCGGTAAGGGAAATATCCCGGGTCAGCACGAAGGTGACATCCTCAAAGGATTCCGTACGGTTCGGCTTCCACATATACTGTTCTTCGTTGACCAGGTTGGCAAGTCCCCTCAGCTCAGCCTCCGTGGAGATGGTGTACTCGCTCTTCACGTTCTGGAAGTCGAACCAGGATGTGTCGATGGAATCGTCCTCGACCCATCCGCTTTCTGTATAGACCAGCGTTGCGGATGCGATTCCTGTACATAGCAGGACACCGGCAAGCGCAGCGGCGATGACAATGCATATCTTAAAAGGACGTTTCATATCCTTAATCTTCTCCTTTTCGTTCCAATTCCCATTCCATGTCTTTGACCAGATCACGCTTCACATCCATGCGATGGTTCGCGTAGAGCTGGGTGGTGGTGATCTGCTCGTGATCGAGCAAAGCCTGTACATCGAATATGGAATTTCCCCTTCCGATCAGGCTGGTGGCTGCCGTAGCCCGGAGCTTATGGGGACTGTAGCCCCCTTTTCTCGATGTCGCCAGCCCGATGGATGTATACTTTTTGACCAGATCGCGGATCGCCCGCTCGGTCATCCGTTTTCCCTGCAGAGAAAGGAACAGCGCGTCCTGATGGAGCTCATCCAGGCTCTCATCATCCGCCCGTTCGTTCTCGATATAATCCGTAATAACTTCGGTCACCGAACGGTTCAGGGGCATCACCGCCTCCTTGTCCCGCTTGCGGTAGATCTTGAATTCTCCCCGCTGGAAGTTGAAGGAGGACACGTTCAGCTGCTGCAGCTCGAACAGTCGAAGCCCGTAGGTCAGGAAGAGGATCAGGATAGCCTTGTCCCTCTTCTTGGTCTTTTCCCAGAACTGCCGCTCCTTATCCGTCAGGTGCGCTCCCGTGGAGACAGCGTCCAGCATGATCATGACCTCGTCATCCTGCAGGGCCTTGATCTCCCGTTCCGCCGCCTTCGGCACCCTGATGGGGTCGAAGCCGTCCGTGATGTTCTTCTCCAGAAGCCCGTCCCGGTACAGCTGCTTGAACAGCACCGACAGCGAGGACTTCTTGCGGGCAAGAGTGCGGCTGCCGTTCTCGTAGAGAACTTCCACATCGTCCTTTTCCCGCGTGTAACTGCGGCAGTAATCGATGAAGATGTTCACATCCACAGCCTGGATCTCCTGGAATTCAGCCAGTTTGATCTTCGCCGTATCCTTCGCCTGCGTCAGGTCAGTCTCGTCGATGAGATACTGGCAGAAGAACCGGATATCCGTCAGATAGCTCAGCCGGGTCAACGGCAGGACGTTCCCCCGCAGATAGGAAAAAAATCCGCGCATAAAAGCCGGCAGCTCCCTCTGGACCGCCTCGCACTGGCGTTCGGTCTCGTGCTGCCGGAGTACCACATTATCCGGTTTATCACTTCGGTTGTGCAGTTTTACCGGTTTCTTTCCAGCCAAGAAAACATCGCCTCCAGCGCCTGTTCTTCGTTCTCATGTTCCGAAATATTTACCCAATGTATTGTAGCATATCTGCGAAACCACGTTAACTGCCTTTTGGCCAAATGGCGTGTATTTTTTTGTATTGTTTTTGTCGCCTCATCCAGGGTGCATTCCCCTCTGAGGAATGGCAGCAGCTCCTTATAGCCGATCCCCAGCATGGAGATGTTGTTCTCCGAGAGCCCCATTTCCTGAAGCCTTCGGACCTCTTCCACAAGGCCCTGCTCCACCATCTGCAGCACGCGGCGGTCGATCCGGTCATACAGCTCCGCCCTGTCCCGGGTAAGTCCGATGAGAACGGGAGCATAACGGGGATTTTCGCGCCGGACATCGGCGAATTCGCGCAGATCGTCCTCTCCCCCCTCCAGCCGCTCCAGCGCCCGGATCACCTTCTTCACGTTGTTGGGATGGATGCGCTGCGCCGCCCGGGGGTCCTGCCTTTGCAGAAGCTCATGCAGAGCCTGCGGACCCTCCTCATCAGCCAGTTTCTCCAGTTTTTCCCGCAGGGCGGGATTCTCCGGGGAAACGCCGAAATCCATATCGTACAGCAGCGCGTTCAGATACAGTCCGGTTCCCCCGCAGATCACCGGCAGCTTTCCGCGGCTGTGGATGTCTTCGATGGCAGCGGAGGCCAGCTCCCGGTACATAGCGGCGCTGAAGGGCTGTCCGGGATCGATGCAGTCCACCAGATGGTGCGGCACTTCCCGGCGTTCGCTGATGGTCGGTTTGGCGCTCCCGATGTCCATGAAGCGGTAGATCTGCATGGAGTCACAGGACACGATCTCGCCGTCATACCGCTTTGCCGCTTCCAGCGCAAAGGCTGTCTTCCCCGCGGCGGTGGGCCCGGCGATCACGAGAAGCCTGATGGGGTCATTGTTGGTCATGAACTGCTCCTTCCTGCCAAACTACCGTTTGAACATCCGTTCGATCTCGCCTTTGGTCATGCGGATGACGGTCGGCCTGCCGTGGGGACAGGACCAGGGGTTGTCGCATTTGTCCAGCTGGGCGAGCAGAGCAGCGATCTCCCGGGAATGGAGCACGTCCCCTCCCTTCACCGCAGACTTGCAGGAACGGGTGATCAGGCGGTCCAGAGACGCAAAGGAATGGATGTCCGGTCCCTGCTCCAGTCCGGTCATCAGATCCCGCAGGAAGCGCTCTGCGTCCCCCTCCTGCGCAAAGGCAGGTATGGCCCGGACGATGTACATCCTCGTTCCGAAGCATTCGATATCGTATCCCATGTCCCGCAGATACCCGATCCAGAGCTCTTCCGCATGCTCCACCTCGGCAGAAACGCTGATCTGAAGCGGGATGAGCAGCTGCTGGGAAAGCTTGTCCGAAGAATGGTACTGCGCCAGGAGCTGTTCATAAAAGATCCGCTCGTGGGCGGCGTGCTGGTCGATCAGATACAGGGTGTCACCCGCGGACGCCAGGATATACGTCTGAAAAACCACGCCAATTACTTCAAGTTCGGAGAACCGCAGCCGGGAACTGGCCTTTTCTTCCTTGTCTTCGGGAGCATCGGCCTCGTAAACCGTCTCGGATTCCTTCAGCTGGGTCTCTTGACGCATAGTTTGTAATATATTTTTTATGTCTACTTGTTCACCTTCCGGTTCCTGCTGCAGGATGGAGCCGCGGATCCCCTTCGGTTTCTCT
>CACXCQ010000022.1 GCA_902766185.1 uncultured Eubacteriales bacterium | reverse complement strand
GCTCGAAATCTGCTCCATCCCGCCATCTCGTTATTTACAAATATTAACATTATTGGTATAATAATTCATGCATCGGGAGTGGAACACGAAAAAAAGTAAGATTGAGAGGTTTCGCACATGGCGTTCGTCAACTGGATCCAGCGAAAAATCGCTTTTGATAAGAGAAGATTGGCACATTTTGAGAAGCTCGCCTCTTCCACCGTCGACGGACGGCTGAACTGCAGAAGGAACAAGCGTCGGGAGCGTTTCCATTATTATTATAAGAGTCCCGGCGACGACCGGGAACACTATGTCCGGCAGTCGCCCAATCTGCAGGTGTGGCGATTGCAGCGCAAACGTTTTGCGAAAGAGATGGTACGTGTTCTGCAGAACAACATCGACATCATGCAAAAGCTGGCCGGGCGTCTTCTACCGGATTCGGAAGCGGATGTACTTGAACGGCTCCCCCGTGCATACCGGCCGAACGTCCGATTCCGCCCTGTGCCCAGGTCTTCGGGAAAGTATGATCATGCGAAGCGGGATGTGGGCATCCGGGGTGATCAGCCGAACCGCAGGATCCCGCAGTCAGAAAACAACTTCAAACGCGAGGAGCTGACTATCCAGACCAGCTTCGGGCTTTGGGTACGGACCAGAGGTGAGCTGGCCATCGCAGAACTATTGTACAGCCTGAACATCGAGTTCTTCTACGAGCGCGCGCTCACGCTGAACGTGACCCGCACCAGAGAATACGTTGCCGGCGGGAAGGTCGTCAAAGAGGAATATGAAACGATCTGTACGTATTATCCGGATTTTACGATCATCCTTCCCAATGGCGAGATTTTTTACTGGGAGCACAAAGGATTGCTGAAGCGAGAGCGATACGCAGAAAGAGACCGTCAGAAAACGATCGATTACAACAAAAATAGCATTTTCCAGCCCCATAATTATATCGTTACGGAGGATGGCCCCAATAACGATCTGGACCTGGAAAACATCAAAAAAGTTGTCGCGGCGCTTCTTCTGGACTGGTACTGATGACCCGGGCGGACCGTCCCGTCTCGGGCTGACGCCGAGCGCCCCGTTATTCCACAGAGATGACCGCGTAGTCCTTGTCTTCCACGGCTTTCTTCAGGACATCGTCCGCCACATCACCGGTCAGTTCCACGATGGCTGTATTCTCCTCATGGCTGACCTGCGCGCAGCTCACTCCGTCCAGCGCTTCCAGCGCTTTCTTCACCGTTGCCTTGCAATGGGGACACATCATGCCTTCGATGTTCATGGTCTTTTTCATAGGTCTCGTCTCCTTTTCTTCGCTTGTATCTGTTTCTTTATTCTCCGGAGCTGTCACTGCCGGCGCCTTATTGTTCCTCCGCAGCGGTCTGTCCCGTTTCGGGTCGTGCACATCCAATAGATTCAGCCGCAGCGCGTTCATGCATACGCAAAAGCTGGACAGGCTCATTGCGGCAGCGCCCAGCATGGGGTTCATGGACCAGCCGCCCATGAAATGCACATACGCGCCTGCAGCAAGCGGAATCAGCAGTATGTTATAGATGAATTCCCAGAACAGATTCTCGTGGATGTTGCGAAGTGTCGCCCTGCTCAGGCGGATCGCCGCCGCGACATCGGAAAGGCTGCTGTTCATCAGCACCACATCCGCCGCATCGATGGCTACGTCTGTTCCAGCGCCGATAGCGATCCCGGTGTCCGCTCTGGTGAGGGCCGGAGCATCGTTTATGCCATCGCCCACCATGGCGGTCTTTCCCTGGCGGGAAAGCTGCCGGATCACCTGATCTTTCCCTGCGGGAAGGACCCCGGCGATGACCTCATCCACCCCTGCCTGCTCTCCGATGGCAGCGGCAGTCTGTTCATTGTCTCCGGTCAACATGACTACCCGGATGCCCATATTCTTCAGCTGCGCGATGGCCTCGGGGCTGTCCTCCCGGATGGTGTCTGCCACGGCGATGATGCCCAGCAGCTTACCGTCCAGGCTGAAGGCCATGGGGGTCTTTCCGGTCTGCGTAAGCTCCGTCTGCTCATCGCTGATCTCCATGAAGCTGAGGCTACCGCCCTTCAGCGAGCCGCCCTGCCCTGCCCTTGCAGCATCACCGGCTGTCGTGTCGCGCCCGGCCAGCACCGCCTGCAGCCCGTTCCCCGGAAGCGCACGAAAATCCTTCACCGGAATGGCCTCTATTCCTTCCTCTTCCGCGCGGCGGGTGATGGCCGCTGCGATGGGATGCTCGCTCGGTCCCTCAAGAGATACCGCGAAGCGAAGCAGTTCCTCTTCGGTGACTCCCTCTGCCGGGATCAGGTCCGTAACCACCGGCTCACCTTTCGTGATGGTGCCGGTCTTGTCCAACGCGATGATCTCCGTGCGACCGGCGGATTCAAGAGATTCCGCCGTTTTGAACAGGATCCCGCTTCGCGCGCCTACTCCGTTTCCTACCATGATCGCTACCGGGGTGGCAAGCCCAAGAGCGCAAGGGCAGCTGATGACCAGAACGGAAATGCCTCTGGCCAAGGCGTAGCCCGTGTCCGCACCAAGCAGAAGCCAGATGATGATCACACATATGGCGATGAGGATCACTGCCGGCACGAAAATGCCGGAGACACGGTCAGCGATCCTGGCGATGGGCGCTTTGGTCGCCGCAGCGTCGCTGACTACCCGGATGATCTGTGCCAGCGTGGTATCCTCGCCCACCCTGGTTGCCCGGGCTTTGATGTATCCTGAGGTATTCACCGTTGCAGCGGAGATGGAATCTCCCGGCGCCTTGTCCACCGGAATGCTTTCCCCGGTGAGCGCCGCCTCATCCACAGCCGTGATCCCTTCGATGATCACGCCGTCCACCGGAATATGCTCTCCGGGACGGACCACAAAAATATCCCCGGCGGCCAGGTTTTCGATGGGGATCTCCTGCTGCTCTCCATCCGGACCCTCGATCACCGCTGTCTGCGGCGCCAGCCTCAGAAGACCCTTCAGGGCATCGGTGGTCTTTCCCTTTGACATGGCCTCCAGCAGTTTTCCGATGGTGATCAGCGTCACGATCATGGCCGCCGATTCGAAGTAAAAGCTGTGCATGTCCGCCATAACGGCAGCGGAATTCCCGGCAAGCTGGTCCGCGGTCATCCTGAACAGAATGAGTACGCTCCAGACAAAAGACGTCATTGAGCCCAGCGCAACCAGCGTGTCCATGTTCGGCGCCAAATGAAGGAGGCTTCGAAATCCACTGGTAAAGAACCGGCCGTTGATGATCATGATCACCCCGGCCAGGATCATCTGCCCGATGCCCATGGCGATGTGATTATCCTCAAAAAACGCCGGCAGCGGCCAGCCCCACATCATGTGACCCATGGAGCCGTACATCAGGACCAGCAGGATGCACACGGAGGCGATGAGTCTGCGGCGAAGGATCGGTGTTTCCCTGTCCTGCAGCGCTTCCTCCTGCTCCCGGATCCGCGCTTTTGCGGCCTCCGCGTCAGCAGTGGACCGGGCTCTGGTTCCTGCCGGATCTGAAAAAGCACCGGTAGTTCCGGCAGTTCCGTCCGATCTCGGTGCCCCCATCAGCGCCGCGCCATATCCTGCCTTTTCCACGGCATGGATGATCGCCTCCGGATCCGCGGAGCCCTCCACACCCATGGAATTGGTCAGCAGGCTGACTGCCGCCGAATCAACTCCCGGCACTTTATTTACTGCTTTTTCTACCCGCGCCTGGCAGGCAGCGCAGCTCATTCCTGTAACATTGTATTTCTGAAGTGCCATTTTACTTTCCTTCAGTTCTATCGGTTAAGCACATCTTACTCCCCGCCGGATGGATTGTCAAACTCCTCTCCCGGTGG
>CACXCQ010000021.1 GCA_902766185.1 uncultured Eubacteriales bacterium | reverse complement strand
CGGCGGAAAGACTCCGGTCATGCCGCAGTACGTCATTTCTCAGACTCCGGAGAGAGTCATCCTGAGAAACTACGAAGGCGTTATCACCACCTACACCGAGCCGACACAGCTGCCGAAGCTGCAGTGCAGCTACGAGAACTGCAAGCCTGTATCTGAGTACAGATACGAAGGCGTTGCCGGCCTGGCTGAGGGTGACCGCATGTCCATGGAACCCATGGGTCTGCTGAGACACGAAAGAAACAAGAAATAAGAACGAGGCAAAATGATATCCGAACTGTCACAGAAGTACAAACGCATCGCCATCGTTGGCATGGCCAAAAACGCCGGAAAGACCACATCTCTGAACTATTTCCTCGAAGAGGCGATGGATGAGGAGATGGTGGTGGGCGTTACGTCCACAGGCCGGGACGGCGAACGGACGGACCTGGTGACGGGAACGGATAAACCAAGCATCTATCTCGAGGAAGGGACACTGGTATCGGTTCCGGTGCAGCTGTACGACCTGGCTGACGCAGGGCTGGAGATCCTGCGCAGGACGGAGTACGGGACATCCCTGGGGTCGATCCTCCTCTGCAGAGTGGCCAGCTCGGGCTACGTACAGGTCGCAGGACCTGTCATCAACGCCCAGCACGAAGCCCTTTGCCAGGAGATGCTCGACGCGGGAGCGCAGGTGGTGCTCATCGACGGGGCCATCGACCGCAAGTCCATCGCCGCGCCGGAGACCTCCGACGCCATCATCCTTTCCACGGGAGCCGTGCTGTCGCGGCAGATGAACACCGTTGTGGAGGAAACCGCCCACACGGTGGAACTCTACCGGCTGCCCCGCCTGGAACCGGGCCCCGTGCGCGACGCTCTGCTGAGCGTGGCGGATGACGAACGGGTCCACCTGGTGGAGGACGGACAGCTTCGGGCGCTGGACATCAGGACCGGCCTTGGTGCGGGCCGGGTGCTGGGATCCCTGATCGGAAGACCGCAGGAAAAGACCCTCACCCATGTGTTCCTTCCCGGCGCTTTCACCCCCGGCTCCATCGACGGCATCGATCCGCGGGCCATGCGCTCCGTCACCTTCGTCCTGAAGGACCCGACCAAGATCTTCTTCCCACCGGCACACTGGCGGAAGATGTGCAAGTGGGGGCTGCAGGTGAAGGTACTGGAGAACATCAACGTGGCGGCCCTGACCGTGAATCCCACCTCCCCCTTCGGCTATCGTTTCGATCAGCAAAGGCTGGTGGAGGCCATGGAGAGGGCAGTGCCCGAGGATATCCCGGTGATCGATGTCATGGCCTGACGCATCAGAGACATCCTTCGGGATCCGCGCACTACCGGCATAAGATACATTAAAGGAAAGGAAACGCAATGACAAAGTCGCTGGCATCGGACAAGGTAAAACGGGAAACGGGACTTACCTACGTCTTCAACTCCCTGAATATCCTGACGCCCTACGGGCAGAAGATGCTGCGGCAGGCGGAGCCTTTCATGCCGGGAGAAGAGGATGCGCTGAGGGAGGAATTCCAGAGGATCGAAAAGGTCGGCGAGATCATCTCCAGAGATGAACACCGGACCGGAGATCTGAAGGAGATCCTGATGCTGGTCAAGGACAACACCCTGTCCATCGAGAAGAGCAAGGACAGCGTGCTTTCCGTCGTGGAACTCTATGAGCTGAAGGTCCTGCTTTTGCAGATGGAGAAGCTCAGGAAAATGGACGAGACTGAGCACTTTCCGCCGGAATTCGTCCCCTATGATGTGACGCCGCTTCTGGATTACTTCGACCCGGACGGCGGGCGGATCAGTACATTCTTCATCTATGACAGCTTTTCGGAGGAGCTGGCGGCCCTGCGGCAGAAGCGCAAGGACGCGGAGCGGCAGATCCGGAAGGTGCAAAAGCAGAGAGCGACCTGGCTCAGAAAAAAAGAAGGTATCGCCCTGACACCGAAATTCGAGATCCAGGTGAACAAGGCGGACCGCGAACGTATAAAAATGATAGAAGAGATCGCCGAACTGGAGAAATCGGCGGAAGACTACATGTCGATCACCTGGCGTCTGGCCGGCAACGACGAGACCGATCAGCTCACCCGCAGCATTGAGGAGTGTACGGAAGCGATCGAACGCGAGGAGTTCAAGGTCAGACGTTGGTTATCGGCACATGTAGGGGGACACAGGAACGCGCTTCTGGAGGCCTGCCAGCGCATCGGCAGACTGGATCTGGCCATCGCCAAGGCAGAATACGCGAAGCAGCATCGCTGCCGTGTCCCGGAGATCGTGACGGAGCACAGGATCTCCTTCACGGAGGGAAGACACCTGCAGGTAGAGGATGTCCTCCTGAAAGAGGGCGGTGAGTACTGCCCCATAAGCATAGATCTTTCGGACGGCGTCACCTGCATCACCGGCGCCAACATGGGAGGCAAGACGATCTCCCTGAAGCTGGTGGGACTGGTGAGCCTGATGGCCCAGTATGGAATGCCGGTTCCCTGCGCCGAAGCGCGGCTGGGACTTTCCGCCGGCGTCCAGGTGCTCATCGGGGACAGCCAGTCCATCGAGCGGGGACTGTCCAGCTTCGGCAGCGAAATGGAAGCGCTGAAGACCATGCTGGAAAACCGCAGCGACCGGTCGCTGCTCCTCATCGATGAGATCGCCAGCGGAACGAATCCTTCCGAGGGGCAGGCCCTGACGAAGGCGCTGGTGGACCACCTGAAGACCAGCCTTTGCATCACGCTGATCACCACCCACTTCGAGGGTGTGGCGGAAGCGGACGATGTGGTGAATCTGCAGGTGACCGGCCTGAGCGAAGCGGACCTTTCCCAGCTGGACATCCGGCTGAAGGAAGCGGATGACCGAGGACGCATCGACGTGATCCGCTCCCTGATGGATTACCGCCTCAGACGCGTAGACGGGCGGGGAGACGTTCCCCGGGAGGCCCTGAACATCGCGCAAATGCTGGGCATCGGCGATGAGATCATCGAACGGGCGAAGACGTACCTCAGCTGATTTTTTCGGCAGAGGCGTCCGGATCGAAATCCGCGGCTGCGGCGTCCGGAGAAGAAACAAATGTTAACTGTCAACACAAAGGAGAACAAGGATGAAAAGTAAACTGAACCTGGATCCGGCGAAGGTGGATCACGCACGCTCCAGCGCTGCCAAGATCGCGCAGAGCATGCAGGAGTTCATCGACAGGCACACCACGGTCAGTACGGAGAGAACCGTGCTCCGGCTGCTGGGCGTGGACGGCGTCGATGAATTCGACGAGCCCCTCCCCAACGTTGTGGTGGATCAACTGCTGAAGGCCGGCGGTCTTCCGCGTGGCATCGCGTTTTGGATGGGTAACGCCATGATCCAGACGGGGAAGAGCCCCCAGGAGATCGCAGAAGCGGTAGGCAGAGGCGAGCTGAACATCACGGAACTGGAGACGGTTTCGGCGAAGGAAGCGGAAGAAAAGATCATGCCTATCGTACACGAAGCTCTCGCGAAGATCCGCAAGCAGACGGAGAAGAGAAACGAGTATCTGGCCACCATCGGCGAAGGAAGACGGCCGTACCTGTACGTCATCGTAGCCACGGGTAATATCTACGAAGACGTCGTGCAGGCCCAGGCTGCTGCGCGGCAGGGCGCGGACATCATCGCTGTTATCCGGACCACGGCCCAGTCTCTTCTGGACTACGTGCCTTACGGACCGACGACAGAGGGATTCGGCGGAACATACGCAACACAGGAAAACTTCAGGATCATGAGAAAGGCCCTGGACGAGGTCGGCGAGGAAGTCGGACGTTACATCCGTCTGTGCAACTACTCCTCCGGAATGTGCATGCCGGAGATCGCCGCCATGGGCGCTCTGGAAAGGCTGGACGTCATGCTGAATGACGCCATCTACGGAATCCTGTTCAGAGATATCAACATGCAGAGAACGCTGGTCGACCAGTTCTTCTCCAGAGTCATCATCGGCTACTGCGACATCATCTTCAACTCCGGTGAGGATAACTACCTGACCACGGATGATGCCTACGAGAACGCTCACACGGTGCTGGCTTCCCAGTTCATCAACGAGCAGTTCGCCGTGCTGGCAAACGTTAAGGAAGAGCAGATGGGTCTCGGACACGCCTTCGAGATGGATCCGGACATCGAGAACGGATTCCTCTACGAGCTGTCCCAGGCACTGATGGCCAGGGAGATCTTCCCCAAGGCGCCTCTGAAGTACATGCCTCCCACAAAGTACATGACGGGAAATATCTTCAAGGGCAACGTGCAGGACGCGCTGTTCAACATGATTGCCATCTGGTCCGGCCAGTCCCTGCAGCTGCTGGGAATGCTGACCGAAGCGATCCACACGCCGCACATGCACGACCGCTACCTCTCCATTGAGAACGCCCAGTACATCTTCAACAACATGAGAGATCTGGGTGAAGAAGTGTATTACAAGGAAGGCGGCATCATTCAGACCAGAGCCCAGGGCGTTCTGGACAAGGCGGACAAGCTGCTTGGCGAGATCGTGGAAGAAGGTCTCTTCTCCACCATCGAGCAGGGCAAGTTCGGCGGAGTCAAGCGTCCCCGTGACGGAGGCAAGGGTCTGGAAGGCGTCTGCGTGAAGGATGACGAATACTTCAATCCGTTCATTCCGCTCATGTTAGGAGGTGCAGAATAATGGCAGAACAGT
>CACXCQ010000020.1 GCA_902766185.1 uncultured Eubacteriales bacterium | reverse complement strand
CGAAGGACGTGATGGGCTGTAAATGGGGTGGAAAGTACAGAATCCAATTATTCGAAGGTGATTCTTTACCAGCACACCAGCCCAGAGCAATCTGTGAAGGAAATGTCGAGATTGCAGCTGTTCTGAGGCATTGGAATATCGACTTTTCTCCCGAATCTGACGAAAAACACCCTCTGTGTGCAGACCAGGTCGAGATAACGGTTTGCTGTATCGGAGAGAATCTCGACTGCTTACCGCTGATCTGCCTTTCAAGCGAAAAAAGTCGAGATCAACAAGGCTTGAGAACACCAGAATCTCGACATTTCCTTTGGGGTTCCTGAATCACGTTATCGTTCGCTCTTACGGGAGCGAACGATATCATCATTCAGTAAAGGATCCCGAAGGACTTTTCGTGATCCAGGCTGTTCTGAAGCTCTCAAATACCGAATTATCCGGGTACAGGCGCAGGGAAGTACGTTCCCGTTCGGGATATCGACCTTCTGAATCGATGAAAATCACGAACGAACAGTGCCGACCTGCCCCTGTACGAACAGGAATTCGGTATTTAGAGGTGTCCGCTGCACTGCAATCACGAAAGTTCCTTCCTCAGTCCCTGGGCAGGATGATTCAATCGCGCGAGGGCGCTGTTGGTGCTCGCCGGGAATGGCCGAGAAGAATTTACACCACAATCTGGACTTGACCCAAACTCACTCACGCGCAGTCAGAAAACACGCAAATCGTGACCGAAATTGAGCGTATTTGAATGAAAATGATTGACTTTGGCGACTATTGATGATATATTGGGTGCTGTGAAGGAGGATACTCGCAGATGCTTCAGCATGAGAGAGTCGAGATCATAGCCAGAAAACTGAAACAGCAGTCATCTGTCAGGGTGACGGATCTCTCGCGGGAGCTGGGCGTCAGCGAATCCACCATCCGGCGCGACATCACGGAGATGGCGAAGGAAGGCCAGCTGAAGAAGGTCTTCGGCGGCGCGGTCGCGCCGATGCCGGTGCAGGATCAGAGGATGGTGAACACCACCTCCAGGGCGATGGCCGAGAAGGAAGTTCTGCGGGCGGAGGAGAAGACCGAAGTGGCAGCCTACGCGGCGGAGCTGATCCGGGAGGGAGACCTGGTGTATATCGATGCCGGGACCACCACGGGAAGCATGATCGACCACATCACCTGCGCCGACGCCACATACGTGACCAACGGCGTACGCCACGCCATGCGGCTGGCAGCCAGAGGGCTGCGGACCTACCTGCTCTCCGGACGGGTCAAGACGAAGACGGAAGCCGTCATCGGATATGACGCGGTGGGCAGCCTCGGGAAATACCACTTCAACAAGTGCTTCATCGGCACCGACGGGATCGATGAGGAGTGCGGCCTGACCACGGCGGACATCGATGAATCGATGGTCAAGACGGAAGCCATCGCAAGGTCCGGAGAGGTATACATCCTGGCGGACAGCAGCAAGTTCGGCCTCGTGGCCTCGGTGACCTTCGCGCCTCTCGACGCGGGCACCGTGATCACCGACCAGCTGCCGGATCCGGCGTACCGGACGAAGGCGAAGGTCATGGAGCTGCGCGGAAGCGGGACCGAATAGCCGCCGGCAAGCGCGGCAGCGCCACAACATCGTACACTATGGAATTAATCATAAATCAAACCACAGAATAACAAATCACAACATGTACAGGAGGAACTAAAAATGACAAGAATTGCAATCAATGGATTCGGACGTATCGGCCGGCTGGCATTCAGACAGGTATTCGAAGACGCGGAGTGCGAAGTCGTTGCCATCAACGACCTGACGAACCCGAAAATGCTGGCTCACCTGCTGAAATATGACAGCGTTCAGGGAAGATACGCGGACAGCCACGAGGTGACCTGGGACGAGACTTCCATCACCGTGGACGGCAAGCAGATCCCCATCTTCAGCGAAGCGGATGCGGCGAACCTGCCCTGGAAAGACTACGACGTCGACATCGTTCTGGAATGTACAGGTTTCTACACTTCCAAGGAGAAGTCTCAGGCGCATATCGACGCCGGCGCCAAGAAGGTGCTGATCTCCGCTCCGGCGGGCAACGATCTGCCCACTATCGTCTATGGCGTAAACCACGAGACCCTGACCAAGGAAGACAACATCATTTCCGGCGCTTCCTGCACCACGAACTGCCTGGCTCCCATGGCGAAGGTCCTGGCGAACTACAGAGAGCTGCGTACCGGATTCATGACCACGATCCACGCTTACACCGGCGACCAGATGCTGCTGGACGGCCCCCACAGAAAGGGTGACCTGAGAAGAGCCAGAGCCGGCGCCATCAACATCGTTCCCAACTCCACCGGCGCAGCCAAGGCCATCGGCCTGGTCATTCCGGAGCTGGACGGCAAGCTGATCGGTTCCGCGCAGAGAGTTCCGGTTCCCTCCGGCTCCATCACCATTCTGGACGCGACCCTGAAGGACATGACCGACAGCGTATCCGTGGAAGGAATCAACGAAGCCATGAAGGCTGCTGCATCCGAGTCCTTCGGCTACACCGAAGAGGAGCTGGTCTCCAGCGACATCATCGGCATCAGCTACGGCTCCCTGTTTGACGCCACCCAGACCCTGGCGGAAAAGTGCGGAACCCACATCTACGAAGTCCGTATCGTGGCATGGTACGACAACGAAATGAGTTACGTCCACCAGCTGATCAGAACCATGAAGCACCTGGGAACGCTGGTATAACAACGCCATTTGATACAGAACGCGAGGCTTCTTACGGGGAGCCTCGTTTCCGTGCAAAGGCAGGAAAGACCCTGCGGGAATCAGGAAGGAAACGGAGAAAAACGATGAAAGCGACAAAGATCGTGTGCACATTAGGGCCGGCGAGTTCCACGCCGGAGGTGATGAAGGATATGCTGCGGGCCGGGATGAACGTGGCCAGGCTCAACTGCTCCCACGGATCCCACGAGGAGCATCTGGAAAAAATGAAGACCTTTCGGCAGGCCTGCGCGGAGCTGGATCTTCCGGCGGCGATCCTGCTGGACACCAAAGGACCGGAGATCCGCCTGGGAAGCTTCGCCGAGGGGAAGGTCCTGCTGAAGAAGGACCAGCAGTTCGTGCTGCGTCCGCCCATAGACGCGGCGGCCGGACAGGCTCCCGCGCAGGACGGAACCGCCGAGGGCGTGAGCATCTCCTACGGCGG
>CACXCQ010000019.1 GCA_902766185.1 uncultured Eubacteriales bacterium | reverse complement strand
TCGATGGACGTGCTCCATCCCGTGGGCAGAAGATCCAGCGAAAGGTAGTCCATCTCTTTGCTGTCGTCCGCATAGCCTACGATATCGTAGGAGATGCGGTAGGTCTGCTCACCGTACACCGTGTAGTTCGGATCGCCGATCTGGATCACCGTGCTGCCGCTCTCCGAATAAACGTCATACGTGTACCCCTGCACCTGGATATTGCGGATGCCGTAATACTTCCCTCCGTTGGGGATGTACCGGTACAGCCCGTGGCGGTACTCGCTGAAGTCCACGTGGATCTCCTCGCTGACGTGGAAGGTATGGTCCTGATCCGTCTCCACGTTCACGTCAAAGGACTGGGTGGTGAAACCGCCGCTGTCCGCGCTGACTTCCTGAGGGAACAGCAGGAATCCTCCCACCGCCGCCAGAGCCGTCACGATCACCGCCGCAAGCAGGATCCGAAGGCTGCGCATCCGGCAGGCCGCCGCGCTTGCGGGGGCGTCTGCACATGTAAAAAATCCGGCCGTCCTGCTGAGAGGACGGTCCGGATGTTGCCGAAAGTTAAAATTCAACCTTGACATTTTCCCTCTCTTCTTCTCTGGAAACCTCAAACATTGTCCGGGGTTCGAAGTGGAATACGCTTGCAATGAAGCTGGACGGGAACATCTGGCACTTGTTGTTGTATGCCTTGACGCTGCCGTTGTAGTACTTTCTGGAGTTGGCGATGTCCTCTTCCACCTTCTTCAGCTGCTGCTGCAGATCGATAAATCCGGCATTGGCTTTCAGATCGGGATAAGCTTCCGCCACAGCGAACAGGGACTTCAGTGTTCCGGTCAGCTGGTTCTCTGCTTCCAGACGCTCCGCCTGGGTCCCCGCGGACTGGATCTGTCCTCTCGCGGCGATGACCGCCTGCAGGGTCTCCTTCTCGTGGGTGGCATAGCCCTTCACTGCCTCAACCAGATTCGGAATCAGATCGAATCTCTTCTTGAGGTACACATCCATGGTCGAGAAAGCCTCTTCCACGCTGTTTCTGCTCTTCACCAGACCGTTGTAGGTGGAGATCAGGAAACCGATGATCAAAACGATGATGATCAGAATAATGATAAAAAATGTCAGCATCTTTTTCTCCTCTCTGCCGGATCTCTCCGGCGATACTGATAACTATCAGCCGGCTTCGCCCGGCCTATTTTACGGTAAATACGGCAGTCTCCTCCGACATGCTGTCCACGGTCACGCCGTTGATCTTGTCCGGGAATTCGATCTTGATCTTCGCCTCGTTCTCCCCGTAATCACAGTTGGACACATCCACGGTGGCCGTAATGTCGCTCTTCTTCGCTTCGTTGACGTCCGAGCGGGCTCCCTTGATGACGATGTCCACGGTCTCCGGCCGCTCCAGCGTCGCCGTCAGGCCCATGTCACTCAGCACCTTTTCGTTGACCTTCTCCACGGGGACTCCCCGCACTGAGCTGGTCACCGTGGGATCCACCGTTCCCATGACATATATCCACAATCCCGCAGCGATCAGCAGAGACAGGATCGCCCGGACTTTTCTGCTGCTAAGCATCCAATCCCCCCTCTTCTGCTGCGGCATCAGCTGCCTTTGCGCGGTCCGCCGCCCCCGGCTCCAGGTCCGGATCGTTCAGCAGATCGTTGAGATCGCTCAGATCCGCTGCGCCCTTGCGCCCCTGCAGCTCGTTCAGCTCCTGCGCGTTTTTCAGGTCGCTGAGGTCGCGGGTCTCGTCGCTGAACCGGCGGGCTGCCTCCTGCAGCTCCTCCGGCGGGATCTCCTGGGTGGTGTTGCGGCCATTCCAGGTCCCGTAGGAAGCCTCGGTATCCCCGCCCTTCTTCTTGCCGTCCTTCATGTTGTCAAAGATCTTCCTGGCCCAGGACATTTTCTCGATGGTCTCCGAGAATTCGCTGCGCTTCAGGTAGTGATCCAAAAGCTGTTTTTCCACGGTCTTGCGGTCCACGAAGCGGTCGAGCTTTCCGTCCGCCGCCATGGAGATGATGCCGGTCTCCTCGGAAACGATGAGCACCAGCGCGTCGGAATACTCCGTGATGCCGAGCCCGGCCCGGTGTCTCGTTCCCAGATTCTTGCCGATCTCCTGCTTGCCCGTCAGGGGCAGGACGCAGCCTGCCGCGTAGATCTTATCCTCCCGGATGATCACCGCGCCGTCGTGCAGCGGGGAGCCTTCGTAGAAGATATTTCCCAAAAGCTGTTCAGAGATGGCTGCATTCAGTATCGTTCCCGTCTCGACGATGTCCTCGAGGTGCGTCTGTCCCTCGAAAACGATGAGGGCGCCCACGTGATCCGCCGAGAAATCATCCACGGCCTTAACGATCTGATTGACGTCATGCTTGACCTGCTCTTTGGTCTCCTGGCGGATGGTAGGCCGCATGAAACTGCCGCGCCCCATGTATTCCAGCGCGCGCCGAAGCTCCGGCTGGAACACCACCAGGATGGCTACCGCGCCCATGGCCACGGCGCCCTTGCAGATCCAGTTCAGCGTGTACAGATCGAGGAAATCAGACACCACAAGAGCCAGGACCAGTACCAGGACCCCCTTCAGGATCTGTACCGCCCTCGTCTTCACGATAAATCCCAGGATCTTATAGACCACGTAGGCCACGATCAGGATGTCGATGATGTCGAAAATGCTGATTTCCGAGACGATGTTCTCAAAAAATTCCTGCACGCTGCTGTCTCCCTCTTGAACGCATACTTTTACACATATATTCTACCGAAAACAGGCGGATGATTCAATACACTAACTGGCTTTTCGCGGAGAAAAATCATTCTCCTGATCCGGGTCGGGCGCATGAAAAAGCGGGGCGCATGGCGCCCCGCTGAGTCAATGCTCTTTATTTATGCCTGCTGCCCGGCGACGGTTCCCCGCCCGGCGGCAGTCTATGCTTATCAATAGGTGGTTTCCAGAAGTCCGTAATCCTGATCATCTCTGCGATAGACCACGTTCACCGCGTCCGTTTCGATGTTCATGAAGATGAAGAAATTGTGCTCCAACAGCTCCATCTGAACGATGGCTTCGTCCACCGTCATGGGGGACAGCTGGAATTTCTTCTTCTTGACTACGTGGATCTCTTCCTCCGGCTCCTCGATGGAAGGAATGTCGGCGAAATCTACTGCTTTCTGGCCCTTATGCTTCTTCTGGAGCTTTGTCTTGAATCTGGACATCTGGCTGGACAGCTTCTCGATGCACCGGTCTACGCAATCGTAGGGATCACCGGAGCGGACCTCCGCCCGGAAAATGGTCCCGTTGGCGTTGATGGTGGACTCGACCTTGTAGTTTGCCTTTTCCTTGATCACCATGACGTTGCCGGTGATCTCGTTGGAGAAGTACTTGCCCAGTTTCGTGAACTTTTTCTCGACGGTCTCCTTCAGCTTTTCGCTCGGAGCATAGTTCTTACCTGTAATAATGACTTTCATAAAGAGACCTCCTTATGTAACATTTTCTTTATTTTACCATATGACACGGGACCTTTCAATGAAGGTCCCGTGAATTATTCAGAATATTTTCCTTGAGCGTGAAAATTTCGTTTTCCGGTCCGCCCGCCCGGATCGCGGGCGGTCCGCCTGTTGCAATGCGCACGGCATATGATCCGGCTGACCTGGTCTTTGCCCCCACACTTGCCTTGACCGGGATTTTCCCGAGGACTTACTTCTAAACTACGCCATGATCACTGCC
>CACXCQ010000018.1 GCA_902766185.1 uncultured Eubacteriales bacterium | reverse complement strand
GTTTGCCCAGGAGTCCATCGACGGGTCTGCTTCTATTTTGATTCTGAAAGAAGACGGCGTAGTGCTGGCGGCAAGGGACAAGCTGGGACGCACTCCGGTGCTCATCGGTAAGGATGACTGCGGACACGCCATTTCCTTCGAGCACTTCGCCTACGAGAAGCTGGGCTATGAGACCATCCATGAGCTTGGACCCGGGGAGATCGTGGAGGTCCGGGCGAAATCCATCCGGACCATGTCCCCGCCTTTGGAGAAGAAATGCATCTGCGCCTTCCTCTGGTCGTATTACGGGTATCCGAACTCGACCTACGAAGGGGTCAACGTGGAGACCATGCGTAACCGCAACGGCCGGCTGCTGGCGCAGTTCGACAAGGAAAACGGCAAGTCCTTTGATATCGATTACGTGTGCGGCGTCCCGGATTCCGGCATCGCCCACGCGGTGGGCTACTCCAACGAGTGCCACGTCGATTACGCCAGGGCGTTCGTCAAATACACGCCCACCTGGCCACGCAGCTTCATGCCGGTGAACCAGAAGGAACGCAACCGGGTAGCGAAGATGAAGCTGGTGCCTGTGCATGAGCTCATCAACGGTAAGAAGCTGCTCTTCGTGGACGACAGCATCGTCCGGGGGACCCAGATGCGGGAGACGGTGGAATTCCTCTACGAGAACGGAGCCAGCGAAGTTCACATGCGCTCCGCCTGTCCTCCCATCATGTACGGGTGCAAGTTCCTGAATTTCTCCCGGTCCACTTCGGACATGGACCTCATCGCCCGCAGGACCATTCTGGAACTGGAAGGCGAGGAGGGAGAAAAGCACATCGAAGAATACAGCGATGGCCGCACCGAGCGGGGCAAAGCCCTTCGCAATGCCATCTGTGATAAGCTGCATCTGAAGTCGCTGGAATTCCAGAACATCGATCTCATCATCAAGGCCATCGGGCTTGACGAGTCGGAGATCTGCACGTACTGCTGGAACGGGAAGGAGTAGACCATGACAAAGAACTCGAGATCTGACGCTTACGCTGCCTCCGGCGTGGACATCACGGCGGGATACGAAGCAGTCCGGCTGATGAAGGAACACGTAGGCAGGACACAGACAGACGGCGTGCTGTCCGATGTAGGGGGCTTCGGCGGCCTGTTCAAGCCGGACATCGCCGGGATGAGCGAGCCGGTCCTGGTCAGCGGCACCGACGGCGTAGGAACGAAGCTGAAGCTGGCCTTCCTGTCGGATAAGCACGACACCGTGGGCATCGACTGCGTAGCCATGTGCGTCAACGACATCATCTGCGTGGGAGCACGGCCCATGTTTTTCTTGGACTACATCGCCTGCGGCAAGAATGTGCCGGAGCGCATCGCCGATATCGTCAAGGGCGTGGCCGAAGGCTGCGTCCAGTCCGGCGCTGCCCTCATCGGCGGAGAGACCGCGGAGATGCCGGGCTTTTATCCGGAAGATGAATACGATCTGGCCGGCTTCGCCGTAGGCGTCGCGGACCGGCCGAAGCTGCTGGACAAGGAGTCGGTGAAGGAGGGCGACTGCATCGTCGCGATGCCTTCAAGCGGCGTCCACTCCAACGGATTTTCCCTGGTGCGCCGGGTCTTCGGCATTGGCGCGGAGCCGGAGGAAGCAAAGGCAGGAGCGGACATCTATGCTCCCCAGGAGGCCCTGGGCGGAAAGAGCATTCTGGAGACGCTGCTGACCCCGACGAAGATCTACGTGAAGCCTGTGCTGGCCCTGCTGGAGCAGGTGCCGGTGAAGGCCATTGCCCATATCACCGGAGGCGGTTTCTACGAGAACATTCCCAGAAGCCTTCCGGATGGCCTGTCGGCCAAGATCAAGCGGGATGACGTTCGCGTGCTCCCGATCTTCGACTATATCGCCCAGGCTGGGAGCATCTCGGAGCACGATATGTTCAACACCTTCAACATGGGCGTGGGCATGATCTGCATCGTTTCCGCAGAAGATGCTCCCAGAACGCTCCAGATCCTGCGGGAAGCGGATGAGGACGCGTACATGCTGGGTGAGGTGGTGAAGTCCGACGAGGGGGTGATCCTGTGGTAAATACGGCAGCCCCGACAGAAAAGACAAAGATCGCTGTGCTGATCTCCGGCGGCGGGACCAATCTGCAGGCACTGATCGACGCGCAGCGTGACGGGGTGATCCGCCACGGACGGATCGCGCTGGTGATCTCCTCAAATTCCATCGCTCACGGGCTGAAGCGGGCAGAAAAAGCCGGCATCGAGACCGCTGTGGTCACGAAAAAGCAGGCGGGAAGCCAGGAAGCCTTCGAGGCGGGGATCCTGAAGGAACTGGAAAGCCACGGCATCGAGATGATCGTCCTGGCGGGATTCATGCAGATCCTCAGCGCGGACTTCGTGAAGCGCTACGATAAACGGATCATCAACGTACATCCATCTCTGATCCCGGCCTTCTGCGGCAAGGGCTGCTACGGGCTGAAGGTCCATGAGATGGCGCTGGATTACGGGGTGAAGGTCACCGGCGCCACGGTGCACTACGTCAACGAGATCCCGGACGGGGGACAGATCATCGCACAGAAGCCGGTGATGATCAAGAAGAACGACACGCCGAAGACGCTGCAGAAGAGGGTCATGGCGGAGGCCGAGTGGCAGATCCTGCCCCAGGCCGCGGAGAAAGTCGCGAAAAGATTAATGATGGAAAGGAACGCGCGTATGAAACAGTATCAGATCAACGACATCGGCCAGCTCCTGGCGGACAACGCATATCCGGGACGGGGCATTGTGATCGGAAAGAGCAAGGAGAGCGGCAAGGCGGTCTGCGCCTATTTCATCATGGGCCGCTCAGACAACAGCAGGAACAGGATCTTCACCACGAAGGAGGGAGAACTGTTCACGGAGCCCTTTGACGCGGCGAAGGTGGAGGACCCCTCGCTGATCATCTACGCGGCGCTTCGCTCCTTCGAGAACCATCTCATCGTCACCAACGGCGACCAGACCGATACCATCTACGACTTCCTGAAGGAAGGCAAAAGCTTCGAGGAGGCTCTTGCCACCAGGAAGTTCGAGCCCGATCACCCGAACCTCACGCCGCGGATCAGCGGGATCATCGATTTCGCTGCTGACGCAAAGGCAGAGCCTGCCTTTGCGTATCGCATGAGCATCCTCAAGAGCGAGGATCCGGACGGGAACTGCTGCGGCCGCTACACCTACTGCTATGAGCCGGAGGCGGGGCTGGGCCACTTCATCCATACGTACGAATGCGACGGCAATCCGCTGCCCACCTTCGCGGGGGAACCGGAGCGGGTGGCTGTATCGGAGGACATCGATGAGTTTACGGAGCTCCTCTGGCACAACCTGAACAGCGCCAACAAGATCTCTCTCTACGTCCGCTACACCGATCCGGCCAGCGGGGAGTACGAGGAGAGGCTGGTGAACAAGCACGCATAAACCTGAACGTTTCGATATATTAAGGGAGAAGACAAAATGAAAGAATTTGAACTGAAATACGGATGCAACCCGAATCAGAAGCCGGCCATGATCTACATGAGAGAGGGCGGGGAGCTGCCCATCACCATCCTGAACGGACGGCCTGGCTACATCAACTTCCTGGATGCCTTCAATTCGTGGCAGCTGGTGAAGGAGCTGAAGGAGGCCACAGGGCTTCCCGCGGCCACGTCCTTCAAGCACGTGAGCCCCACCTCCGCGGCGGTGGGAAGGAAGCTCACCGACAAGATGAAGAAGGCCTATTTCGTGGACGATATCGAGGGTCTGGACGATTCTCCGCTGGCCTGCGCCTATGCCAGAGCCAGAGGAACGGACAGGCTTTGCTCCTTCGGCGATTTCATCGCCCTGTCGGATGTGTGCGACGCGACCACTGCGCAGATCATCAAGCGTGAGGTGTCCGACGGCATCATCGCTCCGGGATACACGGACGAGGCTCTGGAGATCCTGAAGGGAAAGAAGAAGGGCAATTACAACGTCATCGCCATCGACCCGGACTATGTGCCCGAGGATCAGGAGCGGCGGCAGGTGTTCGGCATCACCTTCGAGCAGGGCCACAACAACATCCGGATCGACGAGTCTCTGCTGGAGAACATCGTGACGGAGAACAAGGAGCTGCCGGATGAGGCGAAGATGGATCTGATCATCGCCCTCATCACGCTGAAGTACACCCAGTCCAATTCCGTGTGCTTTGCCATGGACGGACAGTGCATCGGCGTGGGTGCGGGTCAGCAGTCCAGGATCCACTGCACCAGACTGGCGGCGAGCAAGGCGGATACATGGCATCTGCGGATGCACGACAAAGTGCTTGGCCTGCCTTTCCGGGAGGATCTGCCCAGAGCCGTCCGGGACAATGCCATCGACGGATACGTCAATGAGTATGAGGAGGATGTGTGCGCGGAGGGCAACTGGCAGAAATATTTCACGGAGCAGCCCGAGCCCCTGACCAGAGAAGAGAAGCGGGCGTATCTGGACACCATCACCGGCGCATCCCTGGCATCCGACGCGTTCTTCCCCTTTGGCGACAGCATCCAGAGAGGACACATGAGCGGCGTGTCGTACGTGGTCCAGCCCGGCGGTTCCATCCGGGACGACGAAGTGGTGAAGACCTGCAACGAATACGGCGTGGTGATGTGCTGCAACGGCGTGCGCCTGTTCCATCACTAAAAAGGCAGTCCGGCGCAGGACCGGCGGTAGGTACAGCTTGAGCATAACGGAGGACAGTATCGATGAAGATCATGGTGGTTGGCGGCGGCGGCCGCGAGCATGCGATCATTAAGAAGTTAAAGGAAAATCCCCAGGCGGAGGTGATCTACGCGCTTCCCGGAAACGGCGGCATCGGCATGGACGCCTGCTGTGTGAATGTCGGGGCAACGGACATCGACGGTATCGTCGCTTTCGCGAAGGAGAAGGCCATCGATTTCGCGGTGGTGGCGCCGGACGATCCTCTGGCCATGGGCTGTGTGGACGCGCTGGAGGCCATCGGCATCAAGGCCTTCGGACCGGTGAAGGACGCGGCCATCATCGAGGCCAGCAAGGTCTTCGCCAAGGATCTGATGAAGAAGTACGGCATCCCGACCGCGCAGTATGAGGTCTTCACGGAAATGGAGCCGGCGCTGGAGTATCTGGAGACGGCACCGATCCCCACGGTGGTGAAGGCGGATGGCCTGGCTTTGGGCAAGGGCGTGATCATCGCGGAGACCAGAGAGGATGCGAAGGCCGCGGTGCGCAGCATGATGGAGGAGAAGAAGTTCGGCGAGTCCGGAAGCCGGGTGGTCATCGAGGAATTCCTCACCGGCCCGGAGGTTTCGGTGCTCTCCTTCACCGATGGCAAGACCATCGTTCCCATGGTGTCTTCCCAGGACCACAAGCGTGCGCTGGACGGCGACGAGGGCCTGAATACCGGAGGCATGGGCACGGTGGCGCCGAATCCGTATTACACAAAAGAGGTGGCGGACAGGTGCATGGAGGAGATCTTCCTTCCCACCGTGAAGGCCATGAATCAGGAGGGGCGCACGTTCAAGGGCTGTCTCTATTTCGGTCTGATGCTGACGGCTGACGGCCCCAAGGTCATCGAGTATAACTGCCGTTTCGGCGATCCGGAGACACAGGTGGTGCTCCCGCTGCTGGAGAGCGACCTGCTGACCATCATGCAGGCGGTGGCCGAGGAAAGGCTGGCGGAGGTGGAGGTGAAGTTCGCCGACAAGTCCTCCTGCTGCGTGGTCATGGCCTCCGGCGGCTACCCGGTGAGCTATGAGAAGGGCTTCCCCATCGAGATCGGCCAGCTGGACGACAATGTGGATCTGTTCATCGCCGGCGCAAAGGCTGGAGAGGCCGCGAGCGCGGACGACGGCTGCGGCGCTTCCGGGAGCACGGTGCTCCTCACCAGCGGAGGCCGGGTGCTGGGAGTCACCGCAGTGGCAGACACCCTGCAGCAGGCGATCGACGATGCCTACCGGAACGTGGAGAAGATCAGCTTCGAGAAAGCCCACTACAGAAAGGACATCGGCCAGCGCGCCCTGGCGGCGCAGGCATAGCGGCCCGGCCGGAAGCGAACTGGCCCGGCGAAAGCGAACCGGCGGCCGGATACAATCGATTCAAATGCACCTTGAGGAATAAGCAGGAAGGAAGAACGATGGTTTACAGAGTATATGTGGAGAAGAAGGAATCGGAAGCCAGCGAGGCGAGAGCCCTGCAGGCAGAAGCGCGGACATTTCTCGGCATCGAGGGATTGTCGAAGGTCCGCATCCTGAACCGGTATGATGTGGAGGACGTGGAACGGCCGCTTTTTGAAACGGCTATAGGAAACGTTTTCTCGGAGCCCCAGGTGGATCTGGTCTACCGGAACCTGGAGGAGGCGAAGGCACAGAAGGGGAGCGGCGATTCATCGATGCCCCTCCGCATTTTCGCGGTGGAAGCGCTGCCGGGGCAGTTCGACCAGCGTGCGGACTCCGCGGCCCAGTGCATCCAGATCATTTCCCAGCAGGAAAGACCTCTGGTGGCCTATGCCAGGGTCTACATCCTGGAGGGAGACCTGAGCGATGAGGACGTGGCGGCGATCCGCAGACACGTCATCAACCCCGTGGAAACGAGGGAAGCCTCACTGGAGATGCCGGAGACCCTGCGTGTGATCTACGACGCACCCCCGGATGTGGCTGTGCTGGAAGGATTCAATTCGCTGGAGGCGGACGGCCTGCAGGCGATGGTGGATGATCTGGGACTCGCCATGGATCTGGACGACCTGCTGGTCTGTCAGGAATATTTCAGGAGCGAGGACCGTCCCCCGACGCTGACGGAGATCCGGATGATCGATACCTACTGGTCCGATCACTGCCGCCACACCACGTTCAATACCGTCATCGATGACGTGCGCTTCACGGAAGTGTCCGGAGAGGACGGGGCAGAGGGCGACTGCGTCGCTGATCTGCAGAAGGCCTACGAGGAGTACCTGCAGACCCGCAGGGATCTGAACCGCACCAAGCCCGTCACCCTGATGGATCTGGGCACCATCGCCGCCAAGGCGCTGAAGGCCCAGGGCAAGATGCCGGGGCTCGACGAATCCGAGGAGATCAACGCCTGCACGGTCAAGATCAAAGCGAAGATCGACGGCCAGGAGGAAGACTGGCTGCTGCTCTTTAAGAACGAAACGCATAACCATCCCACAGAGATCGAGCCCTTCGGCGGAGCGGCCACCTGCATAGGCGGCGCCATCCGCGATCCCCTTTCGGGAAGGGCATATGTCTATACCGCCATGCGCATCACCGGCGCGGCGGATCCGTTAAAGCCCTTAGACCAGACTTTGGAAGGAAAACTCCCCCAGAGAAAGATCGTCACCTCCGCGGCGGACGGCTACTCGTCCTACGGCAACCAGATCGGTGTGGCCACAGGGCTGGTGGAGGAGATCTACCACGATGGTTACGCGGCCAAGCACATGGAGCTGGGCGCGGTAGTGGGCGCGGCTCCCGCGGAGAACGTTATCCGCGAACGCCCCGAGCCCGGCGATATCGTCATTCTGCTGGGCGGCAAGACCGGCCGTGACGGCTGCGGCGGTGCCACCGGATCCTCGAAATCCCACGATGTTTCCTCTCTGGAAAGCTGCGGGGCGGAGGTCCAGAAGGGCAATGCCCCCGAGGAGCGCAAGCTGCAAAGGCTGTTCAGAAACCCGGAGAGCTCCCGGATGATCCGCCGCTGCAATGACTTTGGCGCGGGCGGCGTGTCCGTGGCCATCGGCGAGCTGGCGGACGGCCTGGACATCGATCTGGACGTGGTGCCCAAGAAGTACGAGGGACTGGACGGAACGGAGCTGGCCATCAGTGAATCCCAGGAGAGAATGGCCGTGGTCATCGCCCCGGAAAACGAAGCCCGCTTCTTTGAGATCGCAGCGCAGGAAAACCTGGAGGCCACCGTGGTGGCCCGGGTCACCGAGGAACCCCGCCTGGTGATGCACTGGCGCGGAAAGACCATCGTGGACATCGCCAGAAGCTTCCTGGATTCCAACGGCGCGGACAAGCACATCACCGTTGAGGTCCCGGCGGCGAAGATGCCGAAGAAGGAGCTGTACGGATGGGCAGGCCCCGGCGCGCAGGAAGCCGGCGGAGCCGGTGCGCAGGATAACGGCGCGCAGGATAGCGGTGCGCAGGAAGCCGAGCGCCCGTTCACCCGGATGTACAAGGCGATGGCTGCCGACCTGAACGTCTGCTCCAAGCAGGGGCTTTCAGAGAAGTTCGACTCGACCATCGGCGCCGGAACCGTGCTGATGCCCTTCGGCGGAAAGTTCCAGCGCACTCCGGCTCAGGTCATGGCCCAGAAGATCTCCGTGGAAAAGAGCACATCATCCACCGCATCGGTCATGTCCTGGGGATACAATCCTTATATCATGAAAGCAAGTCCATACCACGGCGCCTATCTCTCCGTGGTGGACTCCATCTGCAAGCTGGTCTGCGCCTCCGGCGCGGCCAACGAAGCGGTATATCTCAGCTTCCAGGAATACTTTGAGAAGCTGGGCAAGGATCCCGCCCGCTGGGGCAAGCCCTTCGCGGCGCTGCTTGGTGCCTACCGCGCCCAGCTGGGCCTGGAGGCCGCGGCCATCGGCGGAAAGGATTCCATGAGCGGATCTTTCGAGAATATCGATGTTCCCCCCACACTGGTGTCCTTTGCGATTACCACAGCTGAGGCGGATCAGATCATTTCACCTGAGTTCAAGGCTCCGGGACACAACGTCTATCTGCTGAAGCCGGCCATCAACGAAGAGGGTCTGCCGGACACCGATTCCCTGAAGGCGAACTTCGTGCTGGTCCGGGCTCTGGCCGCGGAAGGAAGACTGCACGCGGCGTGGACGCCGGGATTCGGCGGCGTGGCGGAGGGCGTCATGAAGATGGCCTTCGGTAACCGCGTTGGCTTCGCCTATGCTCCCGGATTCGGTACGGAGAATGCCGGAACGGAAGACGCCGGAAGTCCCATGAACCTGGAAGAGATCTTCGGTTACAATTACGGCTCCTTCATCCTCGAGGTGGAGGGAGAGCTGACCGAGGGTCCGGTTCCCGGCGCCCAGTCCCACGGAAGCTGTGAGCTCCTGGGCAGAACCACCGAGGCGGAGGAGATCACCTGCGGCTGCGGCGGCCAGCACATTCCGCTGGACGAGCTGCTGGCCATCTACGAGGGAACTCTGGAATCCGTTTATCCCTTCAACATCGAGACCGCGCCCCAGCAGCTTCCGGACCTGTGTTACGATAAGGCGGAGCATCCGGAGCAGGCTGAAGAGGCCGCGCCAGGCGAGCAGGCTGAAGAGGGAGAGACTAAGGCCAGAGTATCCGCGCCTGCAACGGCACCTGGAGTGGACACCATTGCCCATGCCCCGGGTCCCCTTGTGCGCACCCCGAGCCCCAAGGTCCTGATCCCGGCCTTCCCGGGAACGAATTGCGAGTACGATTCCGCCAGGGCATTCGCGGCGGCCGGCGCAGAGCCTGAGATCCTGGTGATCCGGAACCTCAGCGCAGAGGGCATCTCCGAGTCCGTATCTGCCTTTGCGAAAAAGCTGTCCGACGCCCAGATGTTCTTCATCCCCGGCGGATTCTCCGGCGGCGACGAGCCCGACGGCTCCGGAAAGTTCATCACGGCATTCTTCCGCAACCCCGCGGTGACGGAAGCGGTCACCGAGCTGCTGGATCACCGGCAGGGCCTTGCGGCGGGTATCTGCAACGGCTTCCAGGCGCTGATCAAACTGGGGCTGGTTCCCTACGGACGCATCTGCGATCCCAGCGAGAACAGCCCGACCCTGACCTTCAATGAAATCGGCCGCCATCAGTCGAAGCTGGTGCGCGTCCGCGTCGCCTCCAACCTGTCCCCGTGGCTGGCAAAGGCAGGTCTGGGTCAGGTCTACACCGTGCCCATTTCGCACGGCGAAGGCAAACTCATCGCTCCCCCTGACGTCCTGCAAAAGCTGGCTGACGCGGGTCAGATCGCGACCCAGTATGTGGACTTTGACGGCAATCCTTCCGATGACATCATGTTCAACCCCAACGGTTCCATGTACGCCATCGAAGGAATGACCTCCCCGGACGGCCGGGTCTTCGGCAAGATGGGCCACGCGGAACGTATCGGCGACGCCCTCTACAAGAACGTTCCCGGCGAGTACGACATGCACATGTTCGAAGCCGCCGTGGAATACTTCCGGTAAAGCACCGGGACATCCCGGCAGGATCTCCAGCGGGAACTCGAATCACGCCGGCGATACAACTGGATCAGATAATGGCTCGGGCCGCTGCAGCTTCTGCAGCGGCCCTTGTTGTTTGCAGACCAGCAGCAGGTCAGGTCCTAACAATGGTATAAATTCCGTTCGGTTCGCTGTGTGGAGAGGCTGTGGGGACGCAAACCTGGCGGTGGACAGGTGCGACCGGCTACCACGATGACCAGCACCTGGGGTGGAGCTTGTGGAATCAAAATGATCAAAGGGAAAAATACAACTGCTCACCAGTCCGGAACGAGCAATGAAGG
>CACXCQ010000017.1 GCA_902766185.1 uncultured Eubacteriales bacterium | reverse complement strand
GCGCCCGACAGGGGCTGGGTGTCCGGATAGAAGCCGGACTTCCAGTCATCTCTGGAGAACTGGCGGATGAAGTGGATGGACACCACGTACATGATGCCGACGAAGACCAGCAGCGCGATGGAAGCTGTCGTGTTCCCAAGGAACGCCATCGTATCGTAGATCCCGTGGATCATCATGGGCACGAACAGAGCCAGGAACTTCAGCCCGAGGGTGGGCTTTCCCTTGATCTGGGCTGCCTTTGCGGCACCGTAGAAGATACCCATATATACGCCGCAGAACGCGTGCAGCGGCACGGCCAGAACGCCTCGCATCAGAGCCGTCTCGATTCCGCCTGTCGCCACGTAGAGCACATTTTCCAGAGCGGCAAACCCCACCGCCACGGCGACGCCGTAGACGATTCCGTCAAACCGGTAGCCGAACTCCGGATTGTTCCAGGTGCCGATGCGCAGGAAGAAGTATTTGCAGATCTCCTCGCACAGCGCCGCGGAAACGAACGCCATGGACAGCGCGTATTGCAGAGAGCCCTGCGGATACGCCGGCATGGACGAATCGATGAAGCTCTCCATGAAGGACGCGGGAATGCAGGAGATCGCGCCGAAGATCATCAGCCTGATGATCAGCTTCCAGGGTTCCTTCTCCACCTTGTCCTTTTTGTAAACATAAATGATGATCAGTATCGCTGGCAGCAGGGCCAGAAACATCAATCCGCTTCCCATATCTTCCTCCATCAAACTCACTCACCGGCAGGTTCGCCGCCCGCCGTCTTATTGCTCACAGGCTCTCTGCCTGCCACTTTATAGATCTCGTCCGCATAGGGCGGGTCCACCGCTACGCTGATCCTGCCCTGGCCTTCCGCCCCGCAGGTCTTCACTCTGCGGATCATGCGCACGCCTTCCTTTGCCTCCCGGATCACGCCGATGACCGCCGCCGGAACGCCGGCTTCCGCCATGGCCCGCTCCATCTCCTCCTGCTTCCCCTTAGGCACGATGATGACCATGGAACCGCTGGAGATCAGCCGCAGAGGATCGATATCGAAAAGCCGGCAGATCTTCGCCGTCTCCGGCTCCATGGGGATCTTCTCCTCCCAGAGTTCCGCTCCGGTCCCGGAGATCTGACACATTTCCCAGACAGCGCCAAGAATGCCACCCTCCGTGATGTCGTGCATGCCATGAGTCCCCACACGGCCCGCGGTCACGCCCTCCCGGACCACGCTGACTCTGTCCAGAAAAGACTGGGCGGTGGCGATCTCCGCCTCGGAAAACAGCGGCTGACCGTCATCGTCCTTTTCCTTCCGCAGGCGATCCGCGTAGTCCATGGCGATGATGCCGCTTCCCTCCAGACCGGCCGCTTTCGTCATCATGATCGTATCGCCGGGCTGCATATCGTTGCCGCTCTGGGACGTTCCCGAGGGCGTCTTCCCGATGGCTGTGGAGACGATCACCGGCTGCTTCACCGCCGGCGTGATCTCCGTATGCCCGCCGATGATCTCCACCTGCAGCTCCTCCGCCGTCCGGGCAGCCTGATCCATGATGTGCTCCACATCCTGGTCCGTGGTGCCCACCGGCAGCATCACCGCCAGCATGATGCCCAAAGGCTGGACGCCGTTGGAGGCGATGTCGTTGCAGGTGATGTGGATGGCCAGCCGTCCGATGTCGCTGACCGCGGAGGTGATGGGGTCCGTGGACATAACGCAGTCAAAGCTGCCGAAGTCCATCACGGCGCAGTCCTCGCCGATCCCCGGCCGCACCTTCACGTCCTTATCTCTGTACTTTATTTTGTCGAAGACGATCTGTTTCAGCAGATCGCTGTCCAGTTTTCCAACCGGCAGTACAGTCATTCTCTTTCTCCTTCCCCCATCAGCTCCAGAAGCTCGTCTTCCGTGATGATGGGAATGCCCAGTTCCTTTGCTTTTTTGTTCTTCGAGGAACCTGAGCTGATGTCGTTGTTGACCAGATAATCCGTTTTCTTGCTGACGGATCCGGCCGCCTTCCCTCCCAGCTGCTGGATCTTCGCCTTCGCCTCGTCACGGTTGGCGAAGCGCTCCAGGCTTCCGGTGATCACGAAGGTCTTCCCCTGCAAAGGCTGGTCCTGCGCTTCCTCAAATTCCTCGTCCAGATCCAGCTGCTCCAGCAGATCCGCCACCGCTCTCTCGTTGGACGGATCGCGGAAAAACGCGGTGTAGTCCGCCGCCAGGACATCGCCGATGCCGTCGATGTTCAGCAGGTCCTCCTCAGTCATATGCTGTATCCTGTCCCACTTGTTCTTCGCTTCCCTGCAGATCAGCCTGCTGTTCGCCGTGCCGATCCCCGGGATCCCCAGGCTGTAAAGCAGCCGGTCCGGGGTCGTCCGGGCAGCCTTCTTGCAGGCTTCCATGAGGTTCTCGTAGGATCTCTCCCCGAAGCCCTCCATGACGACGATCTGCTCACGGTACCGGTCCAGACGGAAGATGTCCGCCAGCTCATGAAGCATCCCCTGACCGATAAACTTTTCCAGGGTCGCTTCCGAAAGTCCCTCGATGTTCATGGCATTCCGGCTGACGAAATGGGTGAAGGACTTGATCTTCTTCGCAGGACAATCGGGATTGGGACACCGCAGGGTGCGGATGCCGTTCTCGTCACGGATCTGGGTCTCGTGTCCGCAGGCGGGACATGTCCCGGGCGGCAGCGCAGAGGCATGACCTGCCTTTGCGTCAAGATTCTCCTCGATCTGCGGAATGATCATGTTGGCCTTGTAGACCCGGATCCTGTCTCCCGGCGCCAGCTGCAGCTGCTCCACGATGCTGACGTTGTGCACGGATGCCCGGCTCACCGTCGTTCCCTCAAGCTCCACCGGGTCGAAGACGGCGATGGGATTGATGAGCCCGGTGCGGGAAGGATTCCAGAGGATCTCCTGAAGCCGGGTCTCCGCCATCTCATCCTGCCACTTGAAGGCGATGGAGTCCCGGGGGAACTTGGCGGTTGAACCCAGAGATCTGCCATAGGCGATGTCATCGTAGATCAGCACAAGGCCGTCAGAAGGGATCTCATAGTCCCCTATCTTTTCCGCGAAATGCTTCACTGCGTCCGGCAGGCTCTCCCGATTCACCGGGATGTACTCCACTGTCTCGAAGCCCTGCTCCCGCAGCCACTCGAGCTGCTGGCGGCGCAGGGTCATGTCGGGGCCGGTCGCCAGCGAAAAGGCGTAGAACAGCACATGCCGGCTCGCCGTCACTTCGCTGTTCAGCTGCCGGACAGTTCCGCTGCAGAGATTTCGCGGGTTCTTGTATTTTGCTTCGGCGTCCTCGATGGACTCGTTGATCCGGCGGAACTGCGGATAGCTGATCACCGCTTCTCCCCGGACCACCACCTCTCCCTTTTCGGGGATGGTCAGCGGCACGTTGTCAAAGGTCTTCGCATTGCCGGTGATGACCTCGCCGACGATGCCGTCTCCCCGGGTGACCGCCCGGACCAGGCTGCCGTTCTCGTACGTCAGCACGATGGTGAGGCCGTCCAGCTTCCAGGAGAGCAGACCCTCCTGATCGCCCAGCCAGTCCTGAAGCGCCGCGACCTCCTTGGTCTTGTCCAAAGAGAGCATGGGGGAAGGATGAGGCTCCTTCGGGAGACTGCTCACCACTTCGTAGCCCACGTTCACCGTGGGGCTGGAGGACAGAACGATTCCCGTCTCCTCCTCCAGGCGGACCAGCTCATCATAGAGCCCGTCGTATTCCCGGTTGGACATGATCTCCCGGTCTTCCTGATAATATGCCCGGGAAGCCTCGTTGAGCTGCTCCACCAGTTCCCGGATTCGTTCACGCCTGTCTTCCATCAGATTCTTCCCCTCTTTTCCAGCGGCGCAAAACCGATCGCCAGCTTTTTCTCGCTTCCGTCCGCGAACCTGACCCGTACGATCTTTCCATCGCTGGACAGGACCTCGCCCTCGCCGAATTTCCGGTGAGTCACCACATCGCCGGGAGCGAAATCCGCCTCCGCCGAGGCCTGCATGGCGGCCACGTTCTGCTTCGTCTGCTGACGCGCGTACTTCAGCTGATCGAAGGGCCTTACCGGTTCGCTCCTCCACATGCCGCTGCGAAGTCCCTCCGCATTGGACCGCTTCTTCTGCATGACCCCGTCTCCGCTGATCAGCTTCGGGTCGATCTCCCGCATAAACTGGGACTCACGGGTGTAGTCGGTCTTGCCGTAGAGCATCCTTTGCTCCGCGCCGGTCATCCACAGCCGCTCCTTCGCCCGGGTGATGCCCACGTAGCAGAGCCGGCGCTCCTCCTCGAGCCCGTCGGGACGGTCAAATGCCCGCCATCCGGGGAACAGCCCGTCTTCCATTCCGGGCATGAAAACAAAGGGGAACTCCAGCCCTTTGGCGCTGTGCAATGTCATCAGCACCACCGCGTTCTCTTCTGAATCGTGGTTGTCCACATCCGCCAGCAGGGCGATGCGTTCCATGAACTCCGCCAGGGTCATGTTGGCGTCATCCTCCTCGAAATCGATGATGACGGATTTGAATTCCATCAGGTTCTCGATGCGGCTCTCGCTCTCGATGGTGTTCTGGTCCTCCAGCATTTTCATGTATCCGGAGCCCACCAGAAGGCGGTCGTAGATATCCGAGATGCGCATGTTCGCCTGCTCCCGATAAAGGCCCCCGATCAGATCCGTCAGTTCGCGGATGCCCTTTCCTGCCTTTGCGGAAAGGCTGGCCACGACATCTTCATCCAGCAGGGTGTCGAAGAGACTCTCCCCACGGACGCGGGCCAGGGTCTGCAGCTTCTCCAGCGTCTTGCCGCCGATTCCCCGCTTGGGCTCGTTGATGACCCGGATCAGGGCCAGGTCGTCCGCCCGGTTCTGCACCAGGCGCATGTAGCAGACGATGTCCTTGACTTCCTTGCGGTCGTAGTAGCGCAGGCCTCCCAGGACCTGATAGGGGATCCCCCGGCGGGAAAGAGCCTCCTCAAAGGTACGGGACTGCGCGTTGGTCCGGTACAGGATGGCGAAATCCTTGTACCTCCTGCCCGCCTTGCGTCCCTCCTCCAGGGTATAGCTGCCCTCCGTCAGCCGGCTGATCTCGCTGGCCACATAGCTTGCCTCGTCCCGCTCGTCCTCCGCCCGGTAATAGGTGATCGGGCTGCCGCCGGCATCCTCCGTCCAGAGCTTCTTGGCCTTGCGGGATGCATTGTGGGAGATGACGCTGTGGGCCGCGTCCAGGATGGTCCCGGTGGACCGGTAGTTCTGCTCCAGCTTCACCACCTTGGCTCCGGGGAAATCCTTCTCGAATTCCAGGATGTTGCGGATGTCCGCTCCCCGCCACTGGTAGATGCACTGGTCGTCGTCCCCGACCACGCAGATGTTCCGGTGTTCCTCCGCCAGAAGCCGCACGAAGGCGTACTGGATCTGGTTGGTGTCCTGGTATTCGTCCACCATGATGTAATGGAAGCGGTTCCGGTATTTCCGGAGCGCCGCCCCGTCCTGTTCCAGAACCTTCACCGCATTCAAAAGCAGATCGTCGAAGTCCATGGCGTTGTTCTTCTTCAGCGCCGCTTCATAGGCCTGGTAGACCTTGTGGATCATCTGCTCCCGGTAATCCGTCCCGTATTCACGCGGGTATTCCTCCGGGCTGATCCGGTCCTCCTTGCACTTGCTGATGGCGCCGAGGAAATAGGCATGGCTGAATTTCTTCGTGTCGATCTGCAGATCTTTGCAGATATTCCTCACCAGGGTCTTCTGATCCGTGGGATCGTACACCGCGAAGTCCCGGCCGTAGCCCAGCACATCCGCGTGACTGCGCAGGATCCGCAGGCATGCGGAATGAAAGGTCAGGATCCACATGTTCGGGCTCTCGCCGATCAGTTCCTCGACCCTGTCCTTCATCTCCTTCGCCGCCTTGTTGGTGAAGGTCACTGCCAGAATGTTATACGGGCTGATGCCCAGCTCGCGGATCATGTAGGCGATCCTGCAGGTCATGGTGCTGGTCTTGCCGCTTCCGGCACCGGCCAGAATCAGAAGCGGCCCCTCGGTGTGCATGGCCGCTTCCCTTTGTTTGTCGTTTAACTTGTTTAAGTAGTCCATTTCTTTCCCAAATTCCCTCGTGCGTCGATCCGTTCCCCGTCGCAATACGTCATGCCGCTATACGATGATGAGCGACCAGAGCAGATCAAAGAGAAAACTGACACAGGGCGAGATGATCATGCCGGTCACGCCGAAAACGATCAGCGCCACCAGTACCCAGTTTCCGTACTGATACAGTCTCCAGTAGGTCTCCGTATTGCCGAAGTTGAAGATCTGGGCGATGATGTTGAATCCGTCCAACGGCGGTACCGGGATCAGGTTGAAGATCATCAGCACCAGGTTGATCTGCACGATGTACAGAATCATCATCCAGATGCCGTTGCCGAAGCCCGCGGAAAGCCAGGTCCATCCTGCCAGCGCCAATACTGCCTTTGCGACAAAGGAGAAGACGATCGCCAGAAGCAGGTTCATGGCGACTCCCGCCACGGCCACCAGGAGCTCATCCCTGCGGCGGTGCTTGAACTGATACGGGTCGATCTGCACCGGCTGGCCCCAGCCGAAGCCCACGAAGAACAGGGCCGCCAGCCCCATCCAATCGATGTGGGCCAGGGGATTCAGGGTCACCCTGCCCTGCAGCATCGGGGTCTGGTCTCCCGCCTTGTGCGCCACCCACGCGTGGGCAAACTCATGGAAGGTCAGTCCGATGATGATGCCCGGAACGATGAGCACCTTGTCCATGATCCATCCCGCCGGATCCGTGGCAGCCCCCTGCCGAAACGATGTGGCCGCCAGGATCAGGATGATCACGATAAAGGATATGTCGATATTACTGCGTCTCAAGTTGATTCCTCCATTCGAAATAATCGGTCGGGGCAATGCCCCGGGTGCAGGCTGCACGAAGTCAGTATACCATCTTTCGGGAACGATTCATAGAGTTTTGGGGAGGATTCGCAAGGTCCTTTCGGCCCTTCCGGCTATGGTCCCGCCTTTGATCCTTCCTTTGGCCCCGCCTGCAGGGCCGCAGCACGAAAGCCGCCGGCCCGCCCCAGAAGGTAGGGCAGACCGGCGGTCTTTTCGCTGGCCGGCATTCAAATGGTGTATTGCCGGAGGAGAATCAGTTTCGTCTGTTGCTGTGTTCTGTATCTTATCCCAGGTTTTATCCCAGGTTCGGCAGCGTGGCGAAGCCGGCTTCCAGTTCCTCGTCCGTGGGAACGTAGTCGTTCATCTCGCCGTCCAGATACTTCTGGTAGGCCACCATGTCGAAGTAGCCCGTGCCGGTGAGGCCAAGAACGATGACCTTCTTCTCTCCGGTCTCCTTGCACTTCATCGCCTCGTCCATGGCTGCCTTGATGGCGTGGCTGGATTCCGGCGCGGGGAGGATGCCCTCCACCTTGGCGAATTCCACCGCCGCTTCGAAGACCTCCGTCTGCTCGTAGGATCTCGCCTCAATGAGTCCGTCGTCGTACAACTGGGAGATGATGCTGCTCATGCCGTGGTACCGCAGACCGCCCGCGTGGTTCGGGGAAGGAATGAATCCGCTGCCCAGGGTGTACATCTTCGCCAGGGGGCAGACCATGCCGGTGTCGCAGAAATCATAGGCGTATTTGCCTCGGGTAAGGGACGGACAGGATGCCGGCTCCACGCCGATGACCCGGTAATCCTTCTCTCCCCGGATCTTCTCGCCCATGAAGGGTGAGATCAGCCCGCCGAAGTTTGATCCGCCGCCGCAGCATCCGATGATCATATCCGGCTCGATGCCGTATTTCTCTAGAGCGATCTTGGTCTCCTGGCCGATGACGGACTGGTGAAGCAGGACCTGGTTCAGGACGCTGCCCAGCACGTACCGGTAACCTTCCTTCGATACCGCAGCCTCCACGGCTTCGGAGATGGCGCAGCCCAGGCTGCCCGTGGTTCCCGGATGCTCCGCCAGGATCTTCCG
>CACXCQ010000016.1 GCA_902766185.1 uncultured Eubacteriales bacterium | reverse complement strand
TGGGAGAAGATGACCTGCTGTTCGTCAACCTGCATTTTCTCATCGGCAATCAGCTGAATATGGAAGGGCTCGAGAAGACCCGGTTCTTCCCCGGGGAGCTGGAGACCTACGATTTCCTGGGGGTCTGCGACGTGCTGATCTCCGATTATTCCAGCGTCATGATGGACTACGCCCAGCTGGGACGGCCGGTGATCATGTACATGTACGATTACGAGGAGTACCTGCGGGAAAAGGGCTTCTACTTCGATATCCGTGAGCTCCCCTTCCACAAAGCCTACGACAAGGCGCAGCTGCACCAGGCCCTGGCGGAAACGGGCCGGCAGATACGGGAGCACGAGGGAGCACCGGGCGCGAACGAGCAGGACGCGCCGGAGCATGCTCCGGTCTATGCGCTGGACGAGAGGTTCGTCGGCGCGGGATTCGGGGAATCCACCCGGATGATGCTGGAGCTGCTGTGCGAAGGAAAGAAGGGAACGATGGACGTTTCCCGGCACCAGCCGGACCCGGAGAGCCGGGTGATCTACGCAGGGGACCTGGAGGATGAAGCGACCCTCGCCCTGACGAAGGACGTGATCAGAAAGATGACGCCGGAGGAGAGGGAGCACGCTGTGATCGCCTTCGAAAGCGAAGTGAAGGACAACACGGCGGACTTCCTTCACGATTTGGATCCGCGGATCCACTTCCTGCGGTGCATCGGCGGCGGAGCCATCCGTTTTCAGGAGTATGTGTACCTGAATCTGCACCGCAACCACGGACTGTGCGAACGGGGAGCGAACGAATACCTGCAGAGGGAATACCGGCGCCTGTTCGCGTATCTTGGGTGCGGGAGGCTGGAGTTCCTCTCCACCAATGTTTACGAACGAATGGAAGCGGCCGCTCTGGCGGACCATACCGCGTTTCACCGGGTGCCGCTGTACTTTTACCGACGGCTGAACGATGTGTTCTACCGTCATCCGGACCGGCTGCAGAAGGTCCTCGACTGCTTCGAAGAAGTGATCCCCTATCCGGAGGATCTGGGCCTCGACTGGCTGGAGGAGGAGTCCAGCAAGGGCTTCTACGCCAGGACAGACGGCTTCCGCATCCGCATGCAGGGGGAGGACATGGTGCTGGAGGGCACTCTGGTGGTCCGTTCCCCGATCCCTTTGGAACCCGCGAACGTGCTGCAGATCAGCTCCCGGGTCTACGAGGACGTGTTCCGTTATCCCATGAGCATCACGCCCTCTGGCAACCGCAGGAAGCTGGGCAGCGGCGCGGTGATCTCGGACACCTACCGCTTCCGGTGCGCTGTGCCGGCGGAGGAGACGGGGCGGTGGTACGTCAGCAACATGCTTGGCGCCGGCTTTAAGGCCGGGGACCGGCTGCTGATGATCCCGCTGCTTTCCGGAGGCAGAAGAGGTCTGCGAAGCAGGGGGATCACGGACATCACCGGCACCGGGAAGGTCTGCGAGATCAAGGAAGAGCTGAAGTATTACCGGCTCATGATCCGGGAGAGGAACGTGACGGATGCCTTCGCGGAGAGGACCAAGCTGAAGCTGGCTTTTCTGCTGCACCTGGTCACCCCCTGGTACAAGCCGGTGGTGCTCTACGAGAAAAACTGCAACTCCTACGAGGAGAGCGCGTCGGTGCTCTATGAGCAGCTGATGGACGACGGGTACAGGAAGGTCTGGTACATCCTGAATAAAGACTATCCCCACAGCTCCAGGATCGACGGGAAATACCGGTCCAGGATCGCGAAGCAGTTCTCCCTGCGCCACTATTACGCCCTGTTCGCAGCGACGAGCCTGATCTCCTCGGAGGCCCTGGGCCACGCGCTGGAGAAGGGCAGCACGGACAGCCTTTTCCGGAACTTCGTTCTGGACGGCTCGAAGAACTACGTATTTCTCCAGCACGGAGTCATGTACATGGTCTCTTTGGACGCGGGACAGCGGGCCTTCTTCAACAAGGGGGAAGGCAAGGGCAAACACCGGGTGGTGGTGTCCTCTGAGCTGGAGGCGGAGCATTTCACCTCCTGCACCGACTATACCAGAGACGACATCTACGTCTGCGGACTGCTGAAATTCGACCGCAGCGTCCGAAAGGAAGGAGCGGACAGGATCGTGATCATGCCCACCTGGCGCCCTTGGGAATTCGTCCAGGGCCTGGACGATGTGCGCAATACGGGATACTACCGGATGCTGAAGGACATGGTGGACAGCGTCCCCCTGGATCTGCGGGATAAGCTCATCGTGCTTCCTCATCCGCTGATCTCCCGGCAGCTTACGGCGGACAGCGACGATCCGGTGCTGCGCTACTGCGTCATCGGGGAGAGCTACGACGAGATCCTGCAGCAGACGGCGGTGCTGATCACCGACTATTCCTCCATTTCCTACGACGCCTTCTACCGGGGCTGCCGGGTGGTGTTCTACTGGAAGGACAAGGACGCCTGCATGAAGGAATACGGAGACGCCCACCTGATGCTGACGGAGGATCTGGCCTTCGGGCCGGTGTGCTACAGTCCGGAGGAGCTGGCGAAGGTCACCGGACCTGCCTTTGCGCGGGAACAGACGGAAGAAGAAAAACGGCGCTACGGAAGGATCGTCACCTGGCATGACGGCGGGAATACACGGCGGTTCATCCGCATGGCGAAGAAGGACGGGATACTGTGACACAGTTGAAAAACCCGCAGGAAAAGGCTACAATATGAGATGTAGCCGACAGTTATCGTAACAGGAGTAAATGGATGTCAACGCTGAAGAAAATCATAAAGGAACATATCCGGTGGAGGGGACAGATCCTGAAGCTGGCCAAGTCTGACCTGATCAAGACCTACAGCGGAACAGCTCTGAGCTGGGCCTGGGCGCTGATCAAGCCGGCACTGACCATTGCCATGCTGTGGTTCGCCTTTTCCTTCGGTCTGCGCTCCAGAGCGGATATCGGGGACTTTCCCTTTATCCTCTGGCTGATTCCGGGATACATTTCCTGGTGGTACATGAGCGATATGCTCACCAAGGGATCCGGATCCATACGGAAGTACCGGTATCTGGTAACGAAGATGAAATTCCCGGTGTCCACCATTCCCACCATCGTGGCCATGGCTACACTGGCGGTGCACATCGCCCTGATGATCATCGTCGTGGGGATATTTATCGCCACGGGTCATTTCCCGGATGTCTACTGGCTGCAGCTGCCGATCTACATGCTCTTCATGGTCATGTTCTCCATCAGCTGGGGGCTGTTCAGTTCCATGCTGGGAGCCATGAGCAAGGACTTCCTGAATTTCATCAAATCCATTTCCACGCCGCTGTTCTGGCTTTCCGGCATCATCTGGGACCTGAGCTCGGTGAACATTCCGGCGCTGCAGACGGTGCTGTACTTCAATCCCATCACCTACATCGTTACGGGCTACCGGAACTGTTTCGTCTACAAAGTCTGGATATGGGATCAGCCTTTGCAGCTGGGGATCTACGCCGGCATGTATGTGGTCATGGTGCTCCTGGCCATCTGGAGCTACCGCAAGCTGATCCGCGAGATCCCGGACGTGCTGTAACGGCGGATGGCGGTAACGGCAAAGGCGCTGCTGGAGGAATACAATGGGTGAAGAAAAAGCTATCATTCGGCTGAAGAATGTGACAAAGATATATAAGCTCTACGAAAACGACCGGAAGCGATTCTTCGGGATCTTTTCCAAGCACGTTCCGTACAAGGAAATGTACGCCCTGAAGAACGTGAGCTTCGAGGTGAAGCGGGGAGAGTCGGTGGCTCTGCTGGGCAGAAACGGCGCCGGCAAGTCCACCATCCTGAAGATGATCACGGAAGTCGCCTATCCCACGAAGGGGACCATCGAGGTGAACGGCAGGGTCAGCGCTCTGCTGGAGCTGACCTCTGGATTCGATATGGAGCTCACCGGACGTGAGAACATCTACATGAAGGGACAGCTGTGCGGGCTGACCAACAGCGAGATCGCTGAGCAGGAGGACGCCATCATCAAGTTCTCCGGCCTGCACGAGTACATCGACCAGCCCGTCAGGACCTATTCCAGCGGCATGCGCGCGCGGCTGGGCTTCGCCATCAACGTGAACATCCGGCCGGAGATCCTCATCGTGGACGAGGCCCTGAGCGTGGGCGACGCCGCCTTCCGGAAAAAATGCCGCAAGAAGGTGGACAAGATCATCCGGGAGGACAACGTGACCATGCTCTTCGTCACGCACTCGGCGAAGACGGCCAAGGAATTCTGTTCCCGGGGCATCGTCATGGTCAAGGGCAAGCTGGTGTACGACGGCGACATCGATTCCGCCCTGGAGGAATACAAGAAGAGATATTCGAAGAAAAAGAAGAAGGCAACGCCAAATGAAGAAACTACTGCTCCTGATGGCAGCGTTCCTGCTGCGACTGATCTACCTGCCCCTGCGGCTGCTGAAAAAGCAGGACAGGATCCTGTTTCTGTCCCGGCAGAGCAATAACGCCACCATCGATGTCAGGATGCTGCACAGGGTCCTTCAGCAGGACTACGGGCAGATCCCCTGCATGGTGCTGGCCCGGGAGATCGGGCCGGGAGCAGGGGGGCTGATCCGCTATATCCCGTTTATGCTTCGCCAGATGTATCATCTGGCGATTTCCCGTGTGGTGATCCTCGACGGATACTGCATTCCGGTCTGCATCCTTTCCCACGGACCCGAGACCAGGGTCATCCAGCTCTGGCACGCCATCGCTGCCATCAAGAAGTTCGGTTATCAGATCCTGGATCAGCCCGGCGGAAGAAGCAGCGCCGCTGCCCAGGCTTTGGGAATGCACAGAAACTACGATCACGTGCTCTGCTGCAGTCCGGCTGTCGGGGAGCATTTCCGGCAGGGCTTTCAGATCAGCGAGGATAAGCTGCTGTACATGGGCCTGCCCCGCATCGACGCCATCTGCCGGCAGGAGCAGGAGTCCCGGGAGGAGATCACGCAAAGGCTGGGCATTCCCGAAGACCGGGAGATGATCCTGTACGTGCCTACTTTTCGCAGGAACCGGCCCACGGACTGGAGAAAGCTTGCCCGAGCCATGGATCCGGAGCGCTTCGTGCTGATCCTGAAGCTCCACGAGCTGGATGAACAGTCCAGAGCCCGGATGCAGCAGGACATCGCGGAAGCGGCGGAGGGCGGCCTTACGGTGATCTGCGGAGACGATCACTCCACGTACCAGTGGCTCCACTACTGCGACCGGATCATCACGGATTACTCTTCGCTGGGCGTGGAGGCCAGCCTCACCGACAAGCCGCTGTATTTCTACGTGGAGGATATCGAGGAGTACAGCCGGGAGGTGGGACTGAACATAGACCCCAGGAAGGAGCTGCCCGGCGCCACGGCGCTGACGGCGGAGGAAATGGCCCGGCTGTTGGAAAGCCCGTGGGATCCCCGGCCGCAGCAGGCCTTCCGGGATAAATTCATCTCCGTACCCACGGAGCATTGCACTGAGGATCTGGCTGCCTTTGCAGTCGGATTGCTGAAGGAGCGGAAATAGAATCATGGTCAATCAGACGCTGAAGAAGCATATCAAGAACTATCTGAAGAAACACCCGAAGCAGAGGCTGCTCGCCCGGAGGATCTACGGGGGCCTGAAGGAGAGGCGCTACGTCTCCATGGCCGCGAAGGAGGAGATCGATCCGAAACTGGTCCTCTTCGAGGTGTTCATGGGAAGGCAGTACGGCTGCAACCCCAGGGCGATCTACGAATACGTGCTGAAGGATGAGCGGTTTGCGGATTTCCGCTTCGTCTGGGTCTTTCATGAGCCGGAGAAGAGGGAGCAGTTCCCGGAGCTGGAGCGGGCTGAAGTGGTCAGCAAGTTCTCCGGGGATTATTTCCGTTACTGCGCCCGGGCGAAGATCATCGTCACCAATTCCAATCTGGACTACCGGATCCGCAAAAAGAACGGCCAGATCTTCATGCAGACCTGGCACGGGACCCCGCTGAAGCGGCTGCGCTGCGATATCCAGGCGGAGTCCGGAAACGTGAACAACACCCTGTACGAGATCCGCATGAAGAACGATATGGACGTGGTCAGATACGACTATTTCCTGTCTCCCTCCGCGTTTGCCACGGAGAAATTCGCCAGCGCCTTCAACATGAAGCAGCTGGGGATCGAGAACATCCTGGTGGAGACCGGCTATCCCAGAAACGATATACTGATCGACCACAGCGAGGAGCAGCTCGCGAAGATCCGGCATGGCCTGGGGATCCCGGAGGGAAAGAAGATCATCCTCTACGCCCCCACGTTCCGCGACAACGAGCACGACGGGGCAGGGTATACCTACCGGACCCATCTGGACTTCGACCGGCTGCGCAGCCGTCTCGGAGACGACTACGCGGTCCTGTTCCGCGCCCACTATTTCGTGGCCAACAGCTTCGACTTCAGCCGCTATGAGGGCTTCGTCTACGACGCGTCCAGGCTGGACGATATCCGGGATCTGTTCCTGATCGCGGACCTTCTGATCACGGACTACTCCAGCGTGTTCTTTGACTACGCGAACCTGCGCCGGCCGATCCTGTTCTACATGTACGATCTGGAGGCCTACGGACAGGACATCCGGGGATTCTATTTCGATCTGTCGGAGCTTCCGGGAGAGATCATCACCCGTGAGGACCGGCTTCTGGACGCCATCGAGGAGATGTTCAGCGAAAAATTCAGCCCGGATGAAAAATACCGGGCTTTCTGTGACAAGTATAATTATCTGGATGACGGGCAGGCTTCCCGCCGGGCGGCGGAGCTTCTGCTGCAGGGTTAGCAGTCTGCCGCGCTCAAGGACCCTGCCGGCCTAAAGGACCATGCAGGTGTGGTTGCTTCCATCGGAATGGACAGTGACCAGAATGTCTCCACGCTGCAGATTCTCATCCGTGGAAAGGTACTGTTTCCGATCGGTATAGACGTTGAATACGCTGTTCAGGCCTTTGAGCTTGGACAGCATATTTTTTGCGTTCACATCGCACCAGGCGTAGTCCTTGCTGTCATCGTTCGGGAAGACGGCGATCTTCACGCAGAGGGCCACCAGCTGTGAGCAGGCGGTATCGCACTTCGTGTCGATGGCGGAGCAGTCCCAGCCCGCGGCCTTGGCTGCCTTGTACAGCTTGGTGATCCGCTTGTTCTGAGTGGAATTGTCATAGCCGATGCGGTCGTTGTTGCACACCGCTTCCATGACCTTCGCGGCGGCTTCCGCCTGAGCGGGGTCCTTGAACCGCAGGACATGTGTCCAGTGGCTGTAGCTGGAGGAGGTGCTGCTGTAGTACCAATCCTTGATCCGGACTTCATTGCCCTTCTGATCGCCGGCTACATTGGCGCCTCCGCTGCCGGAATGGTCGCCGGTGGCGGCTTCCCCGACCTTGGCGATGCGGGCGGTGACGGTCACCTCAGGTGACCAGTCGCTGTAGTAGGTCTCCCCGTCCAGAACGGAGAAGGCCCGCATGGAGTAGACGTAGTCCACAGGCCGCTTCCCGTTGGTCTTGCTCTTGAGGGAAGTGGAGGTGGTGTCTCCATCGTCGATGGTGATGGTGTTTTCCGTGCCGTCCACCTGCGTCTCCCGGATCTCGTAGCCGTCCGCTCCCGCGATGCTGTTCCAGGACAGGTCTACCCGGCGGTATCCGGGGCCGTCACCGCTCAGCGCGGGTATAGAAAGATTCAGGGAGGTGATGGAGACCGTTTCGGAGGCCTGGCGGTAGTTGATGCCGCCCTTGGTAGCCCGCTCTGCGGTGACCGTGATCTCCGTGGTGCCCGGGCGGACGAAGGAGATGACGCCGCTGCTGCTCACCTCCGCGACAGAGGTATCTTTGCTCTCATAGCGGACGGCGGTCTTCGCCGAGGCGGAGATCGTCTTCGTGGTCCCGATGGGGGAGACGAAGGAGGTTTCCTTCAGGGTGATGGTTTGGGGAAGGTGGCCGGCGTAGACTCCCGTCCGGATGGTCGGGGACGTCATGTCGGAGCCCGCGACGGCGCAGATCCGGAAATCGTATTTCCCCGGACCGGTCAGGTCGCGGAAGGAAAAGGCCGGCTGCTTCACGGAATAGGGCTGCCCGCCGATGGCGTGGCCGTCCTTGTAGGCGGTGACCGCATAGGACTTGCACTTCGCCGGAGGCGTCCACGAAAGCTCGATGGACGTTCCTGCCTTTGCGTCGTCATCCCCGTCGTAGCGGATCACCGGATCCGAAGGAGCGCCCACCTTGATGGTGTAGTTCTTTTTTACCTTGCCAGTGAATCCCTTTCGGCCGGTGACGGTGACCGTGGCCTTGCCCGGTCCCTTGGCCTTTTTGTAGGAGACCCGGTAATTCTTCTTGGAGACGGTCTTCCCCTTGTAGGTCACGACGACCTTGGGCTTATGCTTCTTGCCGTCGTAGGTAATGGACTTATAGGCAAGGGTGACCTTGCATTTGTTCATCTTGACCTTGGTTTTGGATGCGGCTGCGGAAGGATCCGTCGCCATAAGAGAAAAGACCAGAAACAGGATCAGAAGGATCCCGGTCGTCAGATGTGTTCTGGAACGTGTCGTCATCACAGTACCCCCTTTGCCACTGCGACTTCCGCTTGCGTGACGACAGTATACCACAGGATGGATAAAAAAGGAAGACAGAATTGTACCGCGGCAGCGAAAACTATGGTATGATAGTATCCATGGAACAGTACAGGAAGCTATTTCTTCATGTTCGGAACATCGAGAGGTCCAGTTACGTCTGGAACATGACGGCGGGACTGCTTTTTGCGTGCCAGTCCGCGGTCATGCTGATGGTGATCAACCGGACCTGCGGAATGGTGGACTCCGGCATATTTTCCATCGCCTACGCCATCGGCAGCCTCATGTCCTTCATCGGGGAGTGGGGCGTGCGCCGGTATCAGGTCAGCGACATCAACGAGGAGGTCAGCTTCGGCGAATACTACGCCCTGCGGATCCTGACCTGCGCCGCCATGATGGCGGCCGGGCTGGCCTACGCGGGATACGGGCTGGTGCTGGGCGGATATTCCATGAACAAGTTTCTGGTGGTCCTGATGGTTCTGCTGGTGAAGCTCATCGAGTCCTTCACCGATGTGTTCTACGGGATGTTCCAGCAGCACAGGCGGCTCGACGTGGGAGCGAAGACCAACAGCATCCGCATCACCGTCGGCATGCTGGCCTGCATGGTCTGCCTGGTGATCACCGGGGATCTGCTGATCTCCACCATCGTGTGGTTCATCGTATCCCTGATCGGCATGTTCGCCACCACCATCGTGGCGGCCACCGCCTTCGTCCGGATCAGGCCGCAGTTCCATCTGGCGCCCATCCGCCGGGTGGCCATCGCGTGCCTGCCTCTGTTCATCGGCAGCTTCCTGCTGATCTACATCGGAAACGCGGGCAAATACGCCATCGACGCCCACATGGACGAGGTGGCCCAGGCTCAGTACAACTTCATCTTCATGCCGGTGTTCGTGGTGAACATGCTGGCCAATTTCGTCTTCAACCCGGTGATGGTGGCCATGACCGACCAGTGGAAGGACGGCAATTTCGGCCGGTTCCGCCGGATGCTGCTGAAGCAGTGCATCATCATCGGCGCCATAACGGCTCTGGCGGTGGCGGTGGCCCTGACCATAGGCTGCCCGGTGCTGGGGATCCTCTTCGGGGCGGATCTGCATGAGTTCAAGGCGGAGCTGGTCCTGCTGATGATCGGCAGCGGCATGCTGGCCCTGGTGAACTTCTTCATGGTGGTGGTGACCATCATACGGTACCAGAGGTTCCTGACGGCAGGATATATCGGCGTGGCGGTGATTGCCTGGCTGCTTTCTGGTTTCTTTGTCAAGAATTATGGTATAATGGGAGCAGCAATGCTGTATACTGTATTGATGAGCCTTCTGGCGGCGGTCTTCCTGGTGACCATGATCGTCTGCATCCGGGCAGGAAAAAAGGAGATAAAGGAATGTTAGTATCGTTCGTGATACCTTGCTATAAATCCGCGAAAACCGTAGGAAACGTTGTAGAGGACATCCAGAAGCTGCGGGAGGACAATTCTTTCGAGATCGAGATCGTCCTGGTGAACGACGGCTCCGGAAAGGATACCTTCGACGCCATCGAGGAGCTCGTTGGCCGGTATGACAACATCACCGGCGTGGACCTGGCGAAGAACCGGGGCCAGCAGAGCGCCATCATGGCGGGCTTCAAATACGCCAAAGGCGATATTATCGTGGTCAGCGACGACGACGGGCAGACTCCCGTGGAGGCCGTGCCGAAGATGATCCGGATGCTGGATGAGGACGACCTGGACGTGGTCTGCGCCAGATACGTGGAGCGGGGAAAGCGCAGCGCCTTCAGAAGGCTGGGCAGCTGGGTGAACGACATGATGGTGAAGTACTTCCTGGAGAAGCCCGATGACATCGATACGTCGGTGTTCTTCACCGCGCGCCGCTTCGTGGCCGAGGAGATGATGCGTTACCAGAACCCCTATCCGTACATGGCCGGCCTGCTTTTGCGCACCACCTACCGGATCGGCAATCTGGAACTGGAGCAGAAGGCGAGACTGGCGGGACAGTCCGGATACACGTTCTCCCGGCTGTTCTCCCTGTGGCTCAACGGCATCACCACATTCAGCATCAAGCCCCTGCGGTTTGCCAGCTACGCCGGGATCCTGTTCGCCATGGTGGGGTTCATCGCCATCATCATACTGGTCATTGAGAAGTTCGTCATCCCGGACGTGTCACTTGGATGGACGTCCCTGATCGCTACCAACCTTCTGGTCGGCGGCGTGATCCTCCTGGTTCTGGGGGTCATCGGCGAATACATCGGGCGGATATACCTGTGCCTGAACAAGACGCCCCAGTACGTGGAGCGCACGGTCATCGGAAGGAACGCGAAGGAAAGTCAGTAAGGAGGAGCAGCGATGAAGAAACTCATGATACTGGGGGCAGGCGTCTATCAGGTGCCGATCCTCACCAGAGCGAAGGAGAGAGGCATCTACACCATCGCGGTCTCCCCGGACGGCGATTATCCGGGACTTGCCATCGCCGATAAGGTCTATCACATCGACGTGCGGGCGGAAAAGCAGGTGCTGGAGGCGGCCCGTGCAGAGCAGATCGACGGGATCACCACGGACCAGACGGACCTGGCCATGGATACCATCGCTTATGTAGCGGAGCATATGGGGCTTCCGGGCATCAGTCGTGAATGCGCGAAGCTCTTTACCGATAAATCCCTGATGAGAAAGAAGGGGGAGGAACTGGGCCTTCCCACCATCCGCAGCCAGGTGACGGACGATTTGGAGGAGGCGCAGGAGTTCCTGCAGTCCCTGGGTTCCACCGCCATCATCAAGCCGGTGGACAATCAGGGAAGCCGGGGGATATTCCCCATCAATTCTCCAGAGGACCTGACGGCGAGCTTCGAGCGGGCCATGGCCTTCTCCAAGACCGGCCGCGTCATTCTGGAGCAGTACGTGGAGGGCAAGGAGTACGAAGTGGACTCCATCGTCTTCGACCACCGGGCCAGGACCCTGATGTACGCTGACGTGGAGCTGTTCGACATCCCCGGCGTCTTCGCCTCGAAGACCCGGATCTATCCTTCCGCCATGGAAGGGGAGAAGGTGCAGCGGCTTCTGGACTACAACCGGAAGATCATCGAAGGCTTCGGGCTTTCCGAGGGGATCACCCACAGCGAGTTCAAGATGGACCGCTCCGGGCAGCCCTATCTTCTCGAGGCCGCGGCGCGGGGAGGCGGCGCATTCGTATCCTCGCATATCACCAAGCTGCAGACCGGTCTGGATACGGCGGAATTCCTCATCGACCTGGCTTTGGGAGAGGTCAAGGAGATGCCCCGGTTCAGCAGGAACCTCTGCTATTGCTGCGGCGTGTCCTTCTACCTTCCGGCGGGGAAGATCATCTCCCTGGAGGGCGTGGAGGAGGCGAAGGCGCTGAAATACATGTGCGCCCACCGGCTGGACGACCTGCAGCCCGGGATGATCACCGAGGCTTTTTCGGACAAGACCGCCAGATACATTTCCGTTCTCCGGGCGGATACCCGGGAGGAGCTGATGCAGCGCATCGACGAATACAGAGAGATCATCCGCATAGAAGTGGAGACACCCTCAGGGGTCAGAGGACCCATCTGGGGATAGGAGCAGGCGATCATGACAGAGAAACTGATGATACTCGGGGCCGGCGTCTACCAGGTCCCGCTGATCACAAAAGCGAAGGAGATGGGCCTTTACGTGGTGGTGGTCTCTCCGGGGAATTACCCGGGGATGGCCCTGGCGGACAAGGTCATCGACTGCGATATACGGGACGAAGAGGGCGTGTACCGGGCAGCGAAGGAAGAGGGCGTATCCGGCATCATTTCCGATGAGACGGACATGCCGCTTCTGGCCATGGCCTACGCCACCCAAAAGCTGGGCCTTCCGGGCATCGGCTACGACTGCGCAAAGCTGTTTACCGATAAATACCTGATGCGGGAGAGGTGCCGGCAGCTGGGACTTCCCTCCATCGAGTATCAGCTGGTGGACACCCTGGAGGAGGCGAAGGCTTTTCTGCAAAGGCTGGAGAGGCCGGTGATCATCAAGCCGGTGGACAGCGGCGGAAGCAAGGGCGTCACCCGCATCGATTCCGAGGCGGATCTGGACAGGCACTTCGCTGAGGCGAAGCAGTTCTCCGGAAACGGCAAGGTCATCATCGAGCGGTTCATCCAGGGCAGGGAATTCGAGGTGGACGCCATCGCCCTGAACGGCAGGGCGAAGACGCTGATGTACGCGGACCTGGAATCCTTCGATCTGCCCAACGTATTCGCTTCCACCACGAGGCTGTATCCTTCCGTTGCTGACCCGGAGGTGGTGGAACGCCTGCTGGCTCTGGACACAGCGGTGGTAGAGGGCTTCGGCCTGCGGCAGGGACTGACCCACGACGAATACATCATGGACGAGGAGGACGGAGAGATCTATCTGCTGGAATCCGCGGCGAGAGGAGGCGGCACCTACATCTCCAACTGCATCGCCGGCCTGCAGACGGGACTGGACACCTCGGAATTTCTGGTGAACATCGCTCTTGGACGGCTGGAGGAGATCCCGGAGTTTACCACCGGGAGATGCCACTGCGGATACGCGGCCTTCTATATTCCGGAAGGAGAGGTCATCTCCGCGGAAGGGATCGATGAAGTGGAGGCGCTGCCCTACGTGAAGAAGACCACCATGGAGTCCATCCACGTGGGAATGAAGGCGGCATCCTTCTCCGACAAGCGGCTGCGGCA